>NZ_AJFC01000040.1:0-9384 GCF_000256505.1 Rhodococcus sp. P14
CGGCGGCACCGCGAGTCGACGCTGGGCGAGCAGCACCGCGAGCGCCGCGACGAGGGCGAGCAGGAGCACCGAACCGGGGGCGGCGTCGGAGGTGCTCACGGGCGTCAATGTACCTGCGGACGTACCCGGCGTCCGGTTCCGGCGACGGCGGGTCCGCTCTCCCGGCGCCGGGTCGTCAACCCCGTGACACCACCGAGCGCAGGAAGAACTTCAGGTTCGAGGGCCGCTCCGCGAGCCGCCGCATCAGGTAGCCGTACCACTGCGCCCCGTAGGGGACGTACACCCGCATGCGGTGCCCGGCATCGGCGAGCCGACGCTGTTCGAGGTCGCGGATCCCGTACAGCATCTGATGCTCGAATCCGTCCGGGCCGCGGGCGTACTCGGCGGCGAGCGGTCCCGCGGCCGCCACGATCGCCGGGTCGTGCGAGGCCACCATCGGATAACCCTGCCCGGCCATGAGTACCCGCAGGCAGCGCAGGTACGAGGCGTCCACCTCGGCGGCGTCCTGGTACGCCACCGACGCCGGTTCGCGGTAGGCGCCCTTGCACAGCCGCACCCGCGAGCCCGGGCCGGACAGCTCCCGGCAGTCCGACTCGGTGCGGTGCAGGTAGGCCTGCAGCACGGCACCCACCCACGGGTAGTCCGCACGCAGCCGCCGCACGATCGACAGGGTGGCGTCGGTGGTGGTGTGGTCCTCGGCGTCGACGGTGACCCACACCCCCGCCTCGGCGGCGGCCGCACAGATCTGCCGGGCGTGCCCGAGCGCGACGGCGGGACCTTCGGCGCCGAGCGCCAGACCCAACGCGGTGAGCTTGACCGACACCTCCACCGCCGGCACCGGGCCGCCGGCCCCGGACGACGAAGCCAGGTCGGCGATCAGCGCCTCGTACTCCGCGACGATCGCCCGGGCCTGCGCACGGTCGGTGGTGTCCTCGCCGAGATGGTCGATGCTCACCGAACGCCCCGTGTCGAGCAGGGCCTTCGTCGCTGCCAAGGCGTCGGCGCGGGTGTCGCCGGCGACGAACCGGTCCACGAGCCGCCGGGTGGGCGGCGCCGCGGTGACCAGCGCCCGGACGCGCGACGACTTGGCTGCCGCGAGGATCACCGGTCGCAGCGGGTTCGACGCCAGCCGCGGCAACGCCCGCGACGGCGCGGGCGGCGCCGGCACCGGTTTCGCCGAGACCACGGACCTCACCCGCCCTTCATGTGCGGATACCGGTAGTCGGTGGGCGGCACGAACGTCTCCTTGATCGTCCGCGCCGACACCCAGCGCAGCAGGTTCAGCGGCGAGCCCGCCTTGTCGTCCGTGCCGGACGCCCGTCCCCCGCCGAAGGGCTGCTGCCCCACCACCGCGCCGGTGGGCTTGTCGTTGACGTAGAAGTTGCCGGCCGCGAACCGCAGCGCGGCGGTGGCCTCCTCGACCGCCGCACGGTCCTCGGCGATCACCGAACCGGTGAGCGCGTAGGGGGCGCCCCGGTCGACGAGGTCGAGCACGCGTCCCCATGCGTCCGGCTCCGCGTCGTCGTAGACGTACACGCTCAGCACCGGGCCGAAGTACTCCGTGCACATCGCCTCGTCACCCGGATCGTCGGTGAGCAGGACGGTGGGCCGCACGAACCAGCCGACCCACTGGTCGTACCCACCGCCCACGGCGATCTCGATCGACTCGCGGTCGCGGGCCCGCTCGAGCGCGCCGACGACCTTCTCGTAGGCGGTCCGGTCGATCAGGGCGCCCCCGAAGTTCGACAGATCGGTCACGTCGCCGTAGGTCAGGCTCTCGACCTCGTCGAGGAACTCGGTGCGCATGCGCCGCCACAGGGAGCGGGGCACGAACGCCCGCGAGGCCGCCGAGCACTTCTGACCCTGGTATTCGAAGGCTCCCCGGATCAGGGCCGTGGACAGCACGCCCGGATCGGCCGACGGATGCGCGAGGACGAAGTCCTTGCCGCCGGTCTCCCCCACCAGCCGCGGATACGTGCGGTAGCCGTCGATGTGGGCCCCGACCTCCCGCCACAGGTGCTGGAACGTCCGGGTCGAGCCGGTGAAGTGGATACCGGCCAGCCGCGGGTCGCGCAGGAGCACCTCCGACGCGACCCGGCCGTCCCCGGTGATCAGGTTGATCACGCCGGGCGGCATCCCCGCCGCCTCGAGCAGGCGCATCGTCCAGTACGCCGCCAGGGACTGCGTCGGTGCGGGCTTCCACACCACGGTGTTGCCCAGCAGCGCCGGAGCGGTGGGCAGGTTCCCGGCGATCGCGGTGAAGTTGAACGGGGTGATCGCGTACACGAATCCCTCGAGCGGCCGGTAGTCCATCCGGTTCCACACGCCGGGCGACGAGTACGGCTGGTCGGCGAGCAGGGCGCGGGCGAAGTGCACGTTGAAGCGCCAGAAGTCGACGAGTTCGCACGGCGCGTCGATCTCCGCCTGCTGCACCGACTTGGACTGCCCGAGCATGGTCGCGGCCGCGACGGTCTCCCGCCACGGCCCGGCGAGCAGGTCGGCGGCCCGCAGCAGCACGGCCGCGCGGGCGTCGAACGACATCTCCCGCCACGCGGGAGCCGCGGCCGTCGCCGCCTCGACGGCCGCCGTCGCGTCCGCGGGGGTGGCGTTGCGCAGCGTGCCGAGCACCGCACGATGGTTGTGGGGCTGCACGATGTCGAAGCGATCGCCCTCACCGTGCACGTGCTCGCCGCCGAGGACGTGCGAGACGTCCACCGGTTCGGCCGCGAGCTCCTTCAGCTTGGCGGTGAGACGCTCCCGCTCCGGGCTGCCGGGAGCGTAGGTGTGGACCGGCTCGTTGGCCGGCGCAGGAACTGCAGTGACGGCGTCCATGGGGCCTCCCTGGGCCCAGGGTAGCGCCGAACACCGCCCTGCATACGGCAATCCTGCTCGGGCAACGGCGCTTCCGCTGCTCGGCGGTGGTGGATCCACCGCCGAGCACGGCTCACGCCAGTCGTTGCGCGGCGGCGGCGATCCGCTCGTCCGAGGCGGTCAGCGCGATCCGCACGTGCTGGACGCCCCCGGGACCGTAGAACTCACCGGGTGCCACGAGGATCCCGCGTTCGGCGAACCAGTCGACCGTCGCGCGGCACTCCTCGCCCCGGCCGGCCCACAGGTACAGGCCGGCCTCGGAATGGTCGACGGTGAACCCGGCGCCCCGGACGGCCGCGAGCAGGATCTCGCGGCGCGCGCGGTACAGCTCGCGTTGCGCGTTCTCGTGTCCGTCGTCGTTCAGGGCGGCGGTCATCGCCGACTGGATCGGCAGCGGCACCATCATCCCGGCGTGCTTGCGCACCTCGAGCAGGTCGGCGACGAGTCCGGCGTCGCCGGTGACGAAGCCGGCCCGGTAGCTGGCCAGGTTGGACGTCTTCGACAGCGAGTGCACGGCGAGCAGGTTGGTGTGGTCGCCGTCGCACACGCTCGGGTGCAGGACGGACAGCGCCTCACCCTCCCAGGTCAGGCCCAGGTAGCACTCGTCGGAGACGACGATCGCGTCGCGGCTGCGGGCCCAGTCCACCACCTTGCGCAGGTGTTCGAGGCCGAGCACCTTGCCCGTGGGGTTCGACGGCGAGTTCACGAACACCAGCGCCGCGCCCTCGGGTCCCAGCCGGTTGAGCCCGTCGGCACGGATGATCCGGGTGCCCGCGAGCAGGGCGCCCACCTCGTACGTCGGGTACGCCAGTTCGGGGATCACCACGAGGTCACCGCCGCCGAGGCCGAGGAGGCTCGGCAGCCAGGCGATCATCTCCTTGGTGCCGACGGCGGGCAGGATCGCGGACTCGTCGATGCCGGTGACGCCGTAGCGGCGGGCCAGCGCCCCGACGGCGGCGGCCCGCAGCTCGTCGGTGCCGTGCGTGGTCGGGTAGCCGGGCACGTCGGCGACGGCGAGCAGCGCGTCACGGATGATCGGTGCGACCGGATCGACGGGCGTGCCCACCGAGAGGTTGACGATGCCGTCCGGGTGCGCGGCCGCCTTCTCCTTCGCGGCGGTCAGCGAGTCCCACGGAAAGTCCGGCAGGCTCGCGGCCACCGAACGACGAGTGCGCGTCACGGTACCGCCGATCACTATTCCTCGCCCATGGGGGGCAGCGCCTTGACGAACGGCGGGTCGTAGTCGACCTTGCCGAGCTTGGCGGCGCCGCCCGGGGACCCGAGGTCGTCGAAGAAGTCGACGTTGGCCTTGACGTACGCGTTCCACTCGTCCGGCACGTCGTCCTCGTAGAAGATCGCCTCGACGGGGCACACCGGCTCGCAGGCACCGCAGTCCACGCACTCGTCCGGATGGATGTACAGCATGCGACCGCCCTCGTAGATGCAGTCCACCGGGCATTCTTCGATGCACGCCTTGTCCAACACGTCCACGCACGGTTCCGCAATCGTGTACGTCACTGGTGTTCTCCCTGCCTCTCTGGTAGCCCGCCGACCTGCACGGTCACGCCGAATCGGGGCGCGCTCCGCGTCCGTCGCCGTCCAGTATCCCCCGCCGCGGGCACCGCCCTCGGAGTTAGGGTGCCCTGACTAGCCCGGTTCCGGGTGGGCGGCCAGCCACTGCTGCCCGTCCGCCGCGGCCCGGGACAGGGCCGCCCGTTCACCGACGTATCCGGCCAGCGCCCCGACCAGCGGCAGCACCCCGAGCGCGCGCCACGCACCGGCCGGCTGCGGACGCCGTGCGAGTTCCGCGTTCACCGCCCGGACCAGGTCGATCGTCGACCGCACCGGACGCCGCACCCACGACAGCGCCGTCCCGGCGTCGCCGCCCCCGGGGAGGTCGCGGCGGCACAGCACGGCCGCGAGCATCCGCACCTGCCGGTCGCGGTCGTCGATTCCCCGTTCCCGGGCGACGGCGAGCAGCACGACCGCCTGGTTGAGAAAGCCGAGGGCGTCCTGCAACGGCAGCATCCGGCCCAGCACGCCCAGCATCCCCGGGAACGCGACGGGCAGCGTCGAGACCGACCCGAGCCCGCCGATCCACCAGTTCACGCGCTCCCGTTCCGAGGCGTCCGCCCACGCCGCCGTGCCCGGCACGCGACCCGCGTCGAGCAGGGCCGCGGCCGCATCGAGCACCTGCCCGATCGCCGTCCGCTCCCGCACCGTGGGAACGAAGGTGCGGGCCTTGAGCCCGAACGGGTCGAGGTACGCCAGGCCGAACAGCGGCCCGACACCGGCTGCGGTCGCGTCCAGAGCCGCCGCGACGACCCCGTCGCCCAGCCTGGGGGTCACGGGCGCGCCCCGCTCAGGGCGCCCCCGTCGACCGGCGCGTAGGCGGTGGTCCGTCGGCGGGCCGGCCGACCGATCCCCTCGGCGATCGCCACGAGTTCGGCCACGGTCTTCTCCGAACCGTGCTGGGAACCGGCCATCCGGGAGATGGTCTCCTCCATCAGGGTGCCGCCGAGGTCGTTGGCTCCACCCTGCAGCATCGCCTGGGTACCGGCGACACCGAGCTTGACCCAGCTGGTCTGGATGTTGTCGATCCGGCCGTGCAGCATGATCCGGGCCAGCGCGTGCGCGGCGCGGTTGTCGCGCATCGTCGGTCCCGGCCGCGACGCGCCCGCCAGGTACAGCGGCGACGACTGGTGCACGAACGGCAGCAGCACGAACTCCGTGAACCCGCCGGTGCGGTCCTGGATCCCGCGCAGCACGTTCAGGTGCCCCACCCAGTGGTGCGGCTGGTCGACGTGGCCGTACATCATCGTCGAGCTGGACCGCAGCCCCACCTCGTGCGCGGTGGTGACCACCTCGACCCACTCCGCCGTCGGCAGCTTGCCCTTGGTCAGTACCCAGCGGACCTCGTCGTCGAGGATCTCCGCGGCGGTGCCGGGGATCGTGTCGAGGCCGGCCTCGCGCAACTCGGTCAGCCAGTCGCGCACCGACATGCCGCTGCGGGCGACGCCGTTGGCGATCTCCATCGGGGAGAACGCGTGCACGTGCATCGACGGCACCCGTTCCTTGACCGCGCGGACCAGGTCGGCGTAGCCGGTGACGGGCAGTTCCGGGTCGATCCCGCCCTGCATGCACACCTCGGTGGCGCCGGCGACGTGCGCCTCCCACGCGCGGTCCGCGACCTCGGACGTGGACAGGGTGAAGGCGTCGGCGTCACCCTTGCGCTGCGCGAACGCGCAGAACCGGCAGCCGGTGTAGCAGATGTTGGTGAAGTTGATGTTCCGGTTCACCACGTAGGTGACGTCGTCGCCGACCGTGTCGCGGCGCAGCTGATCGGCCAGCGCGACGACCGCCTCGAGACCCGGCCCGTCCGCGTGTGCGAGGGCGACGTACTGGGCGTCGGTGCATCCGGCCGGGTCCTTCTCGGCGGCGCGCAGCGCGGAGAGCACGTCCCCGTCCAACCGCACCGGGGCGTGCGCGCCGAGCGCAAGGACCTGCTCGCGCACGGTGTCCCAGTCGCCGAATGCGCTGCCGAGGTCGGAGCGGTACTCGGTGTTGCGACCGGTGACGTCGATCCCGGAGTTCAGATCCACGCGGCCGCTGGACTCCCAGTCGAGGTCGGGCTCCTGCCACGGGTGTCCCTGCGGGGTCACGTCCCGGGCCAGACCGGTCTCCGGGTCCGCCAGCGCTCGGACGTGAGCACCGATCCGCGGGTCGATCCACGGCTGCCCCGCCAGGACGTACTGCGGCTGGGCCGCGATCCGCTCGGTGAGGGTGAACCCGGCGTCGGCACTGAGCTGCGCGAGCAGATCCAGGTTCGGCCACGGCCGTTCCGGGTTGACGTGGTCCGGGGTCAGGGGTGAGACCCCGCCCCAGTCGTCGACGCCCGCGGCGAGCAGCGCACGGCACTCGTCGGCGGCGACGAGGTTCGGCGGCGCCTGGATGCGCACGGACGGTCCGAGCACGAGCCGGGCCACGGCGATCGCGGCCCGGAACTCGTCGAGCCCGGCGTCGTCGTGCTCGCGCATCGCGGTGTCGTCCTTGGCCCGGAAGTTCTGCACGATCACTTCCTGGATGTGCCCGAACGCCTTGTGGGACTTACGAATCGCCGCGATCGACTCGGCGCGCTCGGTGAGCGTCTCGCCGATACCGACGAGGATGCCGGTGGTGAACGGCACCGACAGCCGGCCCGCATCGGTGAGCACCTGCAGGCGCACCGCCGGATCCTTGTCGGGGCTGCCGTAGTGGCACTCGCCCTGCTCGGTGAACAACCGGGCCGACGTGGTCTCGAGCATCATGCCCATCGACGGGGCCACCGGCTTGAGCCGGGACATCTCGGCCCAGCTCATCACGCCGGGGTTCAGATGCGGCAGCAGCCCGGTCTCCTCGAGCACCCGGATCGCCATCGCGCGCACATAGTCGAGGGTCGAGTCGTAGCCCCGCTCGTCGAGCCACTGCCGCGCCTCGGGCCAGCGGTCCTCCGGCCGGTCACCGAGCGTGAAAAGTGCTTCCTTGCAACCCAATTCGGATCCACGCCGGGCGATGTCGAGGATCTCGTCGGGTTCGAGGTACATCCCGTGCCCGGCGGCGCGCAGCTTGCCCGGCACGGTCACGAACGTGCAGTAGTGGCAGCGGTCCCGGCACAGCCGGGTGATCGGCACGAACACCTTCCGGGAATACGTGACCGTGCCCGGCCGGCCCGCCGCGAGCAGACCGGCGTCGCGCACCCGGGCGGCCGAAGCGCACAGGTCCTCGAGGTCCGAACCACGCGCCGAGAGCAGGATCGCGGACTCGTCGACGTTGAGCGTCGCCCCGTCCCGCGCCCGGCGCAACGCCCGTCGCATGCCCGACGGCGACACTCGCGCCGGATCCGTCGCGGACGAGGCGGGCTCGCCCGCGCCGGCGCGGACCGTGGGCAGGGGCAACGTCGCGGGGGTGGCACCGTCGTGGGTCGAATCGGTCATTGGCCGATCATGCGCCACCCGCCGGACCCATGCCACCTCGGGGCCACGTCCCCGGCGCGCTCACTCGCGCGGATAGTCCTCGTCGCCCGGGACGACCCGGCTCTGTTCCAGAGCATCCGCAGGCTCCACCTCGAGCGGGACCGAGGTCACCTCGTCGTCGGCCGGTTCGTCCTCCGCCGGCATCTCCTGCTCGATCCGATCCGCCTCGGGCAGTTCCGTGAATTCGGTGGTCTCCGATGATTCGGTCACGGCGGTCCTCCTCCTCGTGTCGACTCCGAACCCGGGCGCAGCGTTGCCGGGTCTGCTCGCCGATCAGCTTAGCCTGGAACCGACAGGACACCACCGACGAGGAGAACCACGTGACCCGGGACGCTCCCCCGCCCACCGCCGTCGGCGATGCCGCCCCGCCGGCACCGGTGACCATGGCCGACCCGGCGTGGCGTCCCAGCCCGAAAGCGCGGCTGCTGTGGGCGGTGGGCGCGGCACTGCTGTGGGTACCGGTCGTCGCCGCCCAGGTGGTGTGGGCGATCGTCGACTCCGGCCGGTATCCGGGCTGGCACGTCGCCGCCGCCGTGGTCACCGCGGTTCTCGCCGTCGCGCACGTCGGCGTGATGCCGCTGTGGCGGTACCGGGTGCACCGCTGGGAGATCACCGACACCGCGGTGTACACGCGCTCGGGGTGGTTCACCCAGGAGCGCCGGATCGCGCCGATCTCCCGGATCCAGACCGTCGACACGGAGCGTGGGCCGCTCGACCGGTGGCTCGGTCTCGCCACCGTGACCGTCACCACCGCCTCGTCCGCCGGGGCCGTGGCGATCACCGCCCTCGACGTCGGGGTCGCCGACGCCACCGCCGCGCGGCTCACCGCGATCGCCGGCAGCAACCAGGCGGACGCCACGTGAGCGACGTCCCCGTCCCGCCGGCGCGGTCCGACGCCGCCGCCCTCGCCGCCGAGGCCGAGCAGCCGTGGTTGCGGCTCGATCCGCGGATGCTGCTGATCCATCCCGTCGAGGAGGTGCTGCGGTTGCTGCCCGTGCTCGTGGCGTCCGTGGTGCTCGGCAGCAGCAGCGGCAATCACGGCTGGGGCCTGGCGGTGGCGGTGCTGCTGGTGGGGATCGGCGTGCTGCGCTGGTTCACCACGACCTACCGGATCGGGCCGGTGCACGTGGAACTGCGCCGCGGCCTGCTGCAGCGCCAGCTGTTGTCGGTGCCGCGCAGCCGCATCCGGTCGGTGGACGTCGAGCAGCGTCTGCTGCACCGGCTGCTCGGGCTGGCGGTGGTCCGGCTCGGGACCGGGCAGCGCACCGGCGCCGGCCGGGACCGCAACCGGTTCGAGCTGAACGGCCTGGCGATCGGCGCCGTGCCGGCGCTGCGCGACGCCCTGCTCGGCACGCACCCGGGGACGCCGGCCGAGGAGCCCGGGGTGGTCGCACCCGCCGAGACCGAGGTCGCCCGGTTCCGGCCGGGCTGGGTGCGCTACGCCCCGTTCTCGACCACGGGGCTGGTCACCGTCGCGGCGGGGGGGGGGCTGGGCTTCCAG
>NZ_AJFC01000041.1:0-11515 GCF_000256505.1 Rhodococcus sp. P14
CGTCGGTCGAGGCCACCGGGCCGTTCGTCGCCGCCGGGTTCGGCCTGCTCGTCCTTGTCGTTGTGGCGAGCCTGGTGGCGTGCGTGCGCTACGTGCTGCTCTATGCGGACCTGTCGGTCACCGACGACGGACGGATGCTGCGCGTGGGGCACGGCCTGCTGCGGCACCGGCACACCACCCTGGATCGGCGCCGTCTGCGCGGGGTGAGCCTGCGCGAGCCGCTGGCGCTGCGCCTGGTCGGCGGGGCCCGGCTCGATGCGGTGATGACCGGTGTCGCCGCCGAGCACGGCGAGTCGTCGTTGCTGCTGCCGCCCGCGCCGTCCGCCGAGGCGCGACGGGTCGCGGCGGCGGTGCTGCGCGACACCCGTCAGCTCGACGCACCGCTGCGTGCGCACGGGCCGGCGGCCCGGCGACGACGGTTCACCCGGGCGCTGCTGCCCGTGGCACTGGCCGTCGCGGCCGCCGCGGCGACGGTCGCGGTCACCGGCCGCACGGTGCCGGTGGCGGCGTGGATACCGGTGGTCGCGGTCGTCGCGACGGGGGCGGTGGGGCTGGCGTGGGATCGCTACCGCAGCCTGGGTCATGCCGTGCTCGGCGCCGGAACGGCGGACGCGCCGGCGTGGTTGATCACCCGCGGGGGCTCACTGGATCGGCGCCGCGTCTCGCTCGAGGCGGACGGCATCATCGGCTGGACGGTGCGGCAGTCGTTCTTCCAGCGCCGCGCGGGAGTGGCGACCGTCGTCGCCGCGACGCCGGCCGGCACGGGCCGCTACGAGGTCGTGGACCTTCCCGCGGAGCAGGCGTGGGCGCTGGTCGAGGCGGTCACACCCGGCGCCGGCGACGCCTGGGTGCGACGATGAACCCGGATATCGGGCGGCCACGCGACCTGGCCACGCTCGACGCCTGCCTGATCGAGTGCCGGGCCTGCCCCCGCCTGGTCGCGTGGCGCGAGCAGGTGGGCCGGGAGAAGCGTGCCGCATTCCGCGACGAGGAGTACTGGGCGCGTCCCGTGCCCGGGTTCGGTCCGGCGGACGCGTCCCTGCTGATCGTCGGCCTCGCGCCGGCCGCGCACGGCGGCAACCGGACCGGGCGGATGTTCACCGGCGACCGCTCGGGCGACTTCCTCTACGCCGCGCTGCACGCGGCGGGCCTGGCGTCGCAGCCCACCGCGACGCACCGCGGCGACGGCCTCGAGCTGTTCGGCACCCGCGTCACGTCGCCGGTGCACTGCGCGCCCCCGGCCAACCGGCCGACGCCGCAGGAACGGGACACGTGCCGTACCTGGCTCGACGCGGAGCTGCAGCTGCTGACGCCGACGCTGCGCTCGATCGTGGTGCTCGGCGGCTTCGGATGGCAGGCGCTGTTCCCGGTGCTCGACGACGCCGGCTGGGTCGTGCCGCGTCCGCGCCCCCGATTCGGGCACGGGGCGGGGGTGGAACTGCTGCCGCGCGGCGACGCCGCGGACCGCGGGCCGTTACACGTGTTCGGGTGCTATCACGTGAGCCAGCAGAACACGTTCACCGGCCGGCTCACCCCGGCCATGCTCACCGCCGTGCTCACGGACGCGGCGCGGGCTGCCGGACTGCACTCGTGAGGGCGGCCATGCGCGCGACGAACAGGTACAACCCGGCGGGGGCCAGGGCACCGACCGGCAGCAGCAGGGTCCGCCAGTCGGCGACGAGGAGCTGATCGCCGCCGGGACCGCCGGACAGGCACAGGACGAATCCGACGATCCACGCCAGCAGCGGCCACGCCGCGCGCGAGGGGGATCCGGGTTCGGCGCGCATCGCCATCACCAGCAGCACGTTCGCCGCGCCGGCCAGCCCGATCGTGATCGGGAACGGCACCGTGCCGATGTACAGGCCGAGGAAGAACACGGACAGCAGCGCGCAGAGGAAGCCGTCGAAGGTCAGCAGGGCGACGATGCCCGTACGCGGCGTCGCCGCCGGGGGCGCGGAGGCCTGCGTGGCGGTGGTGGCGGGATCGACCGTCATGGTTCGATAGTGCGCCACGGGCGCGGGTCCGTGGGCACCGGGTCCCGGCCGATCACGGCACGGGCGGGTAGCCCATGAGCGTGAGCACGTGGCTGGCCTGGTCCGCGAAGCCGTAGAGCGCCTGGTAGTAGGCGGCATTGATCTGGTCCGCGTAGGGACGCAACGAATCGACGAATGCGACGATCTGGTTCTGGACGGACCAGTTGTACATCGAAACCCTCTCGTGTGATCGCGATCACCTTTCCGGTGCTCGTGGTCACACTAACCCAGCCCGGCGAAGAGGTCACGCTCCCGTCCGGGGCCGTCGCCGCGGTCGCCGCGGACCAGTACGTAGTGCTCCTGGTCCAGCACGGGCTGCGCGACGAGGTTGGACAGGGTGAACTGTGCCCCGCCGGGTGCCACGACCACCTGGGTCGCGTGCGCCGCGAGCGCCGCCCGCTTGGCGTCGAGCACGTCGGCGACGTCGACCACGGTGGTGACCTGGTCGTCGGGCACGCTCGGCAGCTCGTCGGGGCCGGGTCGCCGCCACCCGTCGGGCAGGGCGGTCATGTCCTCGATGCCGCGGCGCAGGGCGCTCGCCTCGGTGACGGTCCAGTAGAGCTTCGCCGGGTCCCACGGCGGGCCGGCGTGCGGGTAGGCGTCGGTCCCCGCGGCCTCGACGGCCGCGGTCACGACGTGATGCACCCGGATGTGGTCGGGGTGGCCGTAGCCGCCCACCGGGTCGTAGGTGACCACCACGTGCGGGCGCAGTTCGCGGATCACCGCGACCAGGGCGGCCACCGCCTCGTCCCGGTCGGCGTTCACCCAGGCCCGGGGGTTCGCAGCCGACGGGGTCCCGGCCATCCCGGAATCGCGCCAGTGCCCGGCACCGCCGAGGAAGCGCGGCGCGGGCACGCCGAGGGCGGCCAGCGCCCGGCCGAGCTCGTGGATGCGGTAACCCCCGAGCTGGTCGGCGCGGTCGGCGGTGAGCTGCGCCCATTCGTCCCCGATGACCTCGCCCTCCTCCCCGAGGGTGCACGTCACGACGGTGACCTCGGCGGCCCGAGCGGCGTAGTGCGCGATGGTCCCGCCCGTGGTGATCGATTCGTCGTCAGGGTGGGCGTGCACCAGCAGCAGGCGCCGCGACGCGGGGTCGGTTCGGTCGGTCACGGGGTGGTCCTCCACCAGTTCTGCGCATCGGACAGGGGCCCGGCGGGGATCGGGCCGGTCAGGGTCACGCCCTCGACGCCGGGTCCCGCGGCGATCACGGTGCGGTCCTGCAGGATCGGCAGGGTGACCGCGAGGTCCCACAGCTTCGGCTGCGCGCCGGCCAGGACGGCGGGCACGTCGCCGGCGCCGCGCAGGGCGCCGGCGAGTTCCGGTTCGAGGGCGGGGTCGCACATCCCGGACACGTTGCTCGGTGCGGCGAGCTGCGCCTCGGCGGCTTCGATCTCGTCGTCGGGAACGGTGTCACCCCCGGGAGCGGTGTCGGCGCCGGGCACGGTGCCGCTGTCCGGGGCGGGCGCAGGATCCGGCTCGACCGGGGGGCTCCCCTGCCCGGGAATCGCCGGTGGACAACCGAATCGGGACATCGCGGCCGTGGCGGGGTCGCCGCCGGCGCGGGTCCAGCCGACCACGGCGTGCACGGTTCCCCGGACGAGTGCCTCGCCGTAGAGCTCGTCGGGCGGCAGCGTGGTCACGGTGGCCGCGACGCCGGCTCCGCGCAGCTGGTCCGCCGCGGTGTGGGCGACGGCGTCGGCCACCGGGGAGTTCTCCGGCACGCCCAGCACGAGCGCCAGGGGCGCGTCTCCGTGGGCGAGCAGCCCGGTCGTCGCCGCTTCCGGTACCGGCGTGCCGGTCGCTTCGACCGTCGCCGGGTCGGCCGGTACGTAACCGGCCGCGGCGAGGAGCGCGAGGGACTCCTCGCGGCCCGGCCGCGGCGGCATGCTCGGCGCATATCCGGGGTCGGACGGGGCGAGCACCTGTGCACGGGCCGCGACCACGGCCGATTCCGTGCCGGCCGCGACCGTGGCCAGCAGGTCCGGGTCGAGAAGTCCGAGGACGGCGCGGCGCACGCGCGGATCCGCGAACTCGGTCGTGCGGCCGTTGAGGGTCAGTTCCAGGACGCGGGGCTGGAGTTGAGTGCCGGTGCGCACGTGCGGGATCGCGCCGAGCTGGGCGAGCAGCGCGGAGCCGCCGCCGTGCATCTGCGCGACCTGGGCGTCGCCGGTGCGCATCGACTCGGCGAGCTGTGCGTCGGTTCCGCCGCGCCGCAACAGGATCCGGTCGGGCCGGGCCGGGGTCCCCCAGAACCGGTCGTTGCGTTCGAGCAGGATCTCGCCCCGCCCGCGGTCGACGGACCTGACATGGAACTGCCCACCGGACACCGGGATCGATTCGGCGAGGCTCGTGGCGAATCCACCCGGCGTGTCCTTGACCAGGTGGGCCGGCAGGAGGTGGGTGAACAGTTCCCGCCACGCCGGGTAGGGCTCGCGCAGGGTGACGGTGACGGTCTTGCCGCCGCCGGAGGATCCGACGTCCTCGATGAGGCGGTAGCCCGCGGGATCGACCACGCCGGGCTCGGTGATCATCTGCTGCCACAGGTACCGGAAGTCCTCGGCGGCGATGGGTGCGCTGTCGGACCACTGCGCTTCGTCGCGGACCTGATAGGTGATGGTGAACGGCGCCTGCGAGGTGACGTCGGCCGAGACGAGGACGGACTCGTCGAGCATCCACACGGTGGCACCGGGCCGCGCGGGATCGGGCACGGGCCGGAACGCGCTCGGCAGCACCATCCCGGCAACCGTGTTGCCGACGGGCGACTGGTCGGCGAGCAGGTGCGGATTGAACCCGGCGCCCACGTCGTCGACCGCCACCACGACGGTGTTCAGCTGGGGAACCGGGGCGGGGGTCCGGGTGGGTTCGGTCTGCTCGATCGGCGGCGGCGGATCGGCGGTACACGCCGACAACCCCAGCACCGCGGCGACGGCGGTGATCCCGGCGAACCTGCGCATCCGGCCTCCCTTCCCTCCGGGATGCGGCGGTGGTCCCGGCCGCACCGGGACCACCCCTGCCGCACTACTCGTCCAGTGCCGCGACTACTTGTTGCGAGCCTTCTCCCGCGAGCGGGCGCGGGCCCGGTCGGTGGCCGAGAGGTGCACCTTGCGGACCCGGAGGATCTCCGGGGTGACCTCGACGCACTCGTCGGAGGCGCAGAACTCCATGGCCTCCTCGAGGCTCAGGGTGATCGGCTTGGCGAGGGTTTCCATCACGTCGGCCGTGGAGGAGCGCATGTTGGTGAGCTTCTTCTCGCGGGTGACGTTGATGTCGAGGTCTTCGGCGCGCGGGTTGATGCCCACGACGTGGCCCTCGTAGGTGTCGCTGCCCGGCTCCACGAAGAAGGTGCCGCGGTCGCCGAGCTGGATCATCGCGAACGGCGTGACCGAGCCCGAGCGGTCGGAGACCAGCGAGCCGGTATGCCGTGCGCGGATCTCGCCGGCCCACGGGGCGTAGCCGTGGAAGACGGCGTTGGCGATGCCCGTGCCGCGGGTCTCGGTGAGGAAGTCGGTGCGGAACCCGATGAGGCCGCGCGACGGGACGATGAACTCCATGCGCACCCACCCGGCGGCGTGGTTGGACATCTGCACCATCTTGCCCTTGCGGGCCGCGAGCAGCTGGGTGATCGCGCCGAGGTGTTCCTCGGGGCTGTCGATGGTGAGCTCCTCGTACGGCTCGTGCACCTTGCCGTCGACCTGCCGGGTGACCACCTGCGGCTTGCCGACGGTGAGCTCGAAGCCCTCGCGGCGCATCTGCTCGACGAGGATGGCCAGCGCCAGCTCGCCGCGGCCCTGCACCTCCCACGCGTCGGGGCGGCCGATGTCGAGCACGCGCAACGACACGTTGCCGACCAGCTCCGAGTCCAGCCGGGACTTGACCATGCGCGCGGTCAGCTTGTGACCCTGCACGCGGCCGACGAGCGGCGACGTGTTGGTGCCGATGACCACCGAGATGGCCGGCTCGTCGACCGTGATGCGCGGCAGCGCGACCGGGTTGTCCACATCGGCGAGGGTGTCGCCGATCATGATGTCCGGGATGCCGGCGACGGCGACGATGTCGCCGGCGACGGCGACGTCACCGGGCCGGCGCTCGACACCGATGGTCTGGAGCAGCTCGGTGATCTTCACGTTCTTCACGCCGTCGGCGTGCATCCACGCGACGGTCTGGCCCTTGCGCAGTTCGCCGTTGTGGATGCGCAGCAGCGCCAGGCGGCCGAGGAACTCGGAGGCGTCGAGGTTGGTGACGTGCGCCTGCAACGATGCGGCCGGATCGCCCTTGGGGGCGGGGATGTATTTCATGAGCACGTCGAACAGCGCGTCGAGATTCTCGGCGGACGGCGCCTGTCCGTTCTCGGGCTGTTCGGTCGACGCCTTGCCCTCGCGGCCGGAGGCGTACAGGACCGGCAGGTCGAGCAGCTGCTCGGCGGCCTCGGAAGCCTCGTCGTCGAGGTCGGAGGCGAGGTCGAGCAGCAGGTCGTGGGTCTCCTCGACGACCTCGGCGATGCGGGCGTCGGGACGGTCGGTCTTGTTGACCACGAGCAGCACCGGCAACGACGCGGAGAGCGCCTTGCGCAGCACGAAACGGGTCTGGGGCAGCGGGCCCTCGGACGCATCGACGAGCAGGACCACGCCGTCGACCATGGACAGCCCGCGCTCGACCTCGCCACCGAAGTCGGCGTGACCGGGGGTGTCGATCACGTTGATGACGGTGACGGTGCCGTCGGGGTTGTGCCGGTGCACAGCGGTGTTCTTCGCGAGGATCGTGATGCCCTTCTCGCGCTCGAGGTCACCGGAGTCCATGACCCGGTCGACGAGTTCCGCGCGCTCGGCGAAGGCGCCCGATTGGCGCAGCATGGCGTCGACGAGGGTGGTCTTTCCGTGGTCGACGTGCGCGACGATGGCGACGTTGCGGAAACTGGCGGTGCTCACGCGATGGCTCTCCTGGCTGTTGTCCGGCCACACGGCACTGGACCCAGACGGCACCTCGCCCGTACGGCGTTCTTGCGGTGGCCGCGTCGCGAATGCGAGTCACCTGTTCGCGGCCGTGAACGGCCCGCACAGGCACTGCGGCCTCCAATACAGTACAGGCCGGTCCCGGTGCTCCGCGCGCGCCGACGCCGGATTCACCAGCTCGCGACGCAGAGCGTGACGTTCGCCACGTCGCCCCGCGCCGGCCGGCGCACCCTGCATTCGTCGGCGCACCCTGTATTCGGCGGCCCGGCCATCCAGGTAAGGGCATGCTAACCTTTGGTCCGGAACCCCACCGACGAAAGGCCGGCGACCCGGATGGGCAAGGTGAAGGCGAGCAAGGTCGCGCAGCTCGAGCCCAAGAAGAAGTGCTGCCGCAAGAAGACCCGCTGTGTGCGCTGCCCGGTGGTGGTCATGCGGATGAAGAGACTCGAGCACGAGGGACTGGGCAAGAAGGAGCTCGCGAAGCGCCTGAAGAAGGCCCGCGCCGCCTGACCGGCCGCACCACCGTCAGCCCCGGAGTCGGGCGCGCAGCTCCGGTAGCCACACCCGGTCGTTGGGCACCAGGTCGATCCGTTCCAGCTCGTCGGCGTCCACCCAGCGCAGGGCCGCGTGCTCGAGCGGCCGCGGCTCCCCCGAGACCAGCTCCACGCGGTAGGCGCGCAGCACCCGGCCCCCGCCCAGCGGCACTCCGGCCCCGACGCGCTGCGCCCCGGCGACCTCCACGCCCAGCTCCTCCCGCAGCTCCCGGCGCAGTGCCGCCTCGGCGGACTCCCCCGGCTCCGCCTTGCCGCCGGGCAGCTCCCACAACCCCGCCAGCTCCGGGGGGCTGACCCGCTGCGCCAGCAACAGCCGGCCGTCGCGGAAGATCGCCCCGGCCACCACCTCGTCCGCCCGGCCCGTCGTTGCACTCATGTGCGGCATCGTCCCAGAATGAGACATGGCCGAGTTGCTCTCCGACGCCGACATCGAGGCCGCCCTCGTCGACCTCCCCGCGTGGCAGCGGGACGGGAACGCGATCGTGCGCACCGTCGAGTCCCCCTCGTTCCCCGAGGCCGTCGCGCTGGTGGACCGGGTGGCCGAGGCCGCCGAGGCGGCGAACCACCATCCCGACATCGACATCCGCTGGCGGAAGGTGACGTACTCGCTGTCCACCCATTCCGCCGGCGGGATCACCGCGTCGGACGTGGAACTGGCCCGGACGATCGACGCGCTGGTCCACGGCTGACGGATACGGCCGGAGCGGGGTGCCGCGCCGGGATGCGCCGGGCGAGGATCGTCCACACGTACACCGCGAGCACCCCGAGCACGTTGCACGCACCGGCCCAGGCGAGCACCGCGGGCCGCGAGATGTCCCACATCGAGTCCTGCGCCAGTCCCAGCAGCCACGGCACCCCGACGACGGTGAGCACCGCCCAGACTCCGGCCAGGACGCGCGCCCCCCGCCGGTCCGCGAGCGGGCCGTAGACCAGCCACACCAGCATCGGCAGTACCCATACCCAGTGGTGCATCCAGGAGATCGGCGACACCAGCAGCCCGAAGAGTTCGACGACGACGACGGTGCCGAGGCGATCGTCCGGGCCGAGGGCACGCCAGGCCGCGAAGGCCAGCGCCGCCGAGACCGCGACGGCCGCCAGCCACAGCGGCCCGGTGCCGACGTCGTGCCCCACGATGCGGCTCAGCGCGCCGCGCACCGACTGGTTCCAGACCGACCCCACCGGTCCGATCCGCTCGGCGTCGCCGAACAACGTCGTGAAGTAGGTCCGTGCCTGCTCGCCGAGCGCCAGCCAGCTGACGGCGACGGTGACGACGAAGACCGCCGCGGAGAAGAACGCCGCCGACCACCGCCGTCGCGCCACGAGGTACAGACCGGCGACCGCCGGGGTCAGCTTGATGCCGGCGAGCACCCCGACCAGTCCGCCCGAGAGCCACCAGCGGTTGCTGCGGACCGCGACCATCACCCCGAAGGCCAGGAACACGTTGACCTGCCCGTAGTCGAGGGTCGTGCGGATGGGCTCGGTCCAGATACCGACCGCCGTCCACCCGAGCGCGACCGCCGTCCAGTGGGCGCTGTGGGCCGCGGGACCGAACAGCAGCTCGAGGCAGATGCGCAGGATGCCGAACAGGGCGGCGACGGTCAGCAGCTGCCACAGCACTCCGACCACGGGGAAGGGCAGGTAGTGCAGGGGGAAGAAGACCAGGGCCGCGAACGGCGGGTAGGTGAAGGGCAGGGAGAACTCGGGCGTGTCCCGGGTGTAGGTGAAGTCGTACAGCTCCCCGCGCAACAGCGCCGCGGACCCGTCGACGTACACGTGCAGATCCACGAGATTCATGCCGTTGGGGGTGAGGAAGTTCCACGCCAGGCGCACCCCGACGGACACGGCCAGCAGGGCCGCGCACCACCACAGTCGATGCGGGCGAACCGGATCGGACACTGCGGCGCGGCCTCCCGTCGTCACGTCGCCCCGGGGAAGGACCGGGGACTGATGCAGACTATCCGGTCCACGACGGCGGGCCGAACACGATACTCACATCAGTAACAGTTTCATCTACTCTCACAAAAACCACATGCGTCACACGTAGTCTCGAGCGGACACCACTGATCGGAACACGTTATGGCTAGACTCCCGCGAATACAGGCGGCGGCTGTGAGACCGGCCACGGCTTGTACTGATCGGGGGGCCTACATAAAGTGTCTCCCCGAGCCGTCAGCGGCATCGGAGCCCCTCGCTCCGGCGCCGCTTCAACGACAAGGATGGGGAAAAGTGCTTCGAACCCGAGCAACGCGCAGGATGATCACCGCCTGCGCTCTCGCCGCCGCCGCGGCGCTCACCGTGCCCTCGCAGGCGGTCGCGCAACCCGTCGTTCCGGGCCTCCCCGACACGCTTCAGCTGCCGGTCGAGCTCGCGGGCTACCCGCTGCCGGCGGACCTGACGATCGAGTCCCTCATGGGGATGCTGAGCACCCAGGCCGCCGCACCCGAAGAGGTCGAGGCCCTCGCTTCCCTCGCCCCCGCCATCGTCGGCGCGGCAGCCGGGCCGACGGACGTCGCCGACGGCCGGAACCAGCTGCTCGACCAGGCGAAGGAGCTGCTCGCGAACTCGCAGCTGCCCGACTCCGTCAAGGCCCTGCTCCAGCGCGTGATCACCTTCCTCGACGGCAGCGGCGGTGGCGGTCCCGACCTCCCCGACCCGAACGCCGTGCCGATCTCGCAGTTCCTGTACCCGAGCATCGGCAAGGACTGCATCCGCGACGGCGGCGACTCCATCGGCACCGCACTCGCCGTCGCCGGTCCCGCACCGCTCCCGCCGCCGGGCCCGAAGGCCGGCCAGGCCGGGTTCGTGTTCACCGCGCTGGGAACCGCCAAGTTCGCCGCGCAGCAGGCCCAGCCGCTGACGGTGAGCTGGATCAACGTCTCCAACGGCCGCAGCGGCACCGCGACGCTCACCGACGCGGCCCGGATCAACCCCGACGGCCCGACGACGCTCAGCGCGATCGCGGACACCGGCTCCGGCAACGTGGCCGCGGTGATCTCCGGTGGCATCACCACGCAGGCCGAGGGCGCGGCCCCGCGCTCGTGCACCTTCCTGCCGACGATCGGGCTCGTCACGGTCGCCTGATCGATCGTCCGCACCTTGGCCGAGGCCGCCGGGATCGTCCCGGCGGCCTCCGTCGTCCGCACGCTCGTCGTCCGCACGCTTCCCGCGCCGCCCGCTGCGTGGTAGACCGGGACATGGCCGAAACACCCCTCGGGCACACCGTTTCCCGATCCCTGCGCTCCCGCCGCTCCCACCGGTCGATCCTCTCCCTCCGTTCCGAGGGCTCGATCCTGTCCATCGGCTCGGCGTACTCGATCCTGTCCGTCGGCAGCGTCGGGTCGGTGCTGTCGGTCGGTTCGGTGGGGTCGTTCGGTTCGGCCCTGTCGTCGCTGTCGTTCGCCAGCCTCGGCTCGGCGCTGTCGGGACTGTCCCGCTGGTCGCTGCTGTCGTGGCGCGGCGTCCACGACGCCCCCGAGGACCCGCACCCCACGCTCGTCGTCACCGCCGCCGAACCCGACCCCGCCGCGCACTGCCAGAGTTGACCGGGCAGGCGCTGTCCCGTTGAACGGGCCCGTTCTCCCGCGCCGCCGCCACACCTGGTAGATGTCGTACGTCCGGTCGTCGTCGCGGCCCGGCTTCGAGGAGGCGCATGGCGGTCGAGACCCGGATCCCGTCGGTCGGCGAACGTCCGGCACCCCGTGGCCTCGTCGCTGTGCTCTCCCTCTGCGGCATCGTCGTCGCCCTGATGCACACCCTCGTCGTCCCGCTGCTGCCCCAACTGCCGCATCTGCTGGGAACCTCGGTGGAGAGCGCCTCGTGGGCCGTCACCGCCACCCTGCTCGCCTCCGCCGTGATCACCCCGGTCAGCGGCCGGCTCGGCGACATGTTCGGCAAACGCCGGATGCTGCTCGTGTGCCTCGGCACGCTCGTCGTCGGCTCCGCGGGCTGCGCGCTGTCCACCACGCTGTGGCCGGTGATC
>NZ_AJFC01000042.1:0-1622 GCF_000256505.1 Rhodococcus sp. P14
TCTGCGCGCTGTCCACCACGCTGTGGCCGATGATCACCGGCCGCGCCCTGCAGGGCGCCGCGAGCGGAGCGATCCCGCTCGGCATCGCGATCCTGCGCGACGAACTGCGCCCGCGCAGACTGCCGGGAGCGATGGCGACCATCAGCGCGACGATGGGAGTCGGCGGAGCCGTCGGCTTCCCCGTCGCCGCGGCCGTCGCGCAGATCGCCCACTGGCACACCCTGTTCTGGTTCTGCGGACTGGTCGGAGTGCTCGCCGCCGCCCTCGTGCTGTGGGTGGTTCCCGAATCCCCCCGGGCGGATCCCGGACGTTTCGACCTGCTCGGTGCGATCGGGCTCGCGGTGGCACTGACGCTGTTCCTCCTCCCCGTGACCAAGGGCAGCACCTGGGGCTGGACGGCGCCCGCGACGCTCGCGATGTTCGCCGGCGCCGCCGCCACCGCCGTCGCCTGGGGCCGGTACGAACTCCGACGGCCGCGACCGCTGGTCGATCTGCGCGTGTCGGGGCGACGTCCGGTGTTGTTCACCAATCTGGCGTCGGTCGCGGTCGGTTTCGCGCTCTACAGCAACAGCCTCGCCTTCCCGCAGTTGTTGATGGCACCGGTCGTCACGGGCTACGGGTTCGGGTTGTCCATGGTCGCGACGGGCCTGGTGCTCGCGCCGAGCGGTCTGGTCATGATGGCGCTGTCGCCGGTGTCGGCGCGGATCACGACGCGGTACGGACCCCGGACGACCCTCGCCGCGGGCGCGGTCGTCGTCTGCCTCGGTTACCTCCTGGCCTACGTCGCCTGCTCGGAGATCTGGCACATCGTGGTCGCCGCCATGATCATCGGTGCCGGTATCGGCCTGGCCTACGCCGCGATGCCGGCGCTGATCATGACCGCGGTGCCGCTGTCGGAGACCGCGGCCGCCAACAGTCTCAACGCGCTCATGCGCTCGGTGGGGACCTCCTCGTCCGCGGCGGTCGTGAGCGTCCTGCTCGCAGCGGACACCCTGAACGTCGGCACCGCCACCGTCCCCGCCCTGGACGCCTTCCGCGCCACGTTCCTGGTGGCGGCCCTGGCCGCCGTCGTGGGCCTGGCCCTGACGGTGGCCGTGCCGCGGTCACGACCCGGCGGCCTCACCCGGCGGTGAGGGACCACTGCCCGTAGTCGGTGCTGAACACGTTGTTGACGTCGATGCCGATACCGTCGATCGTGCCGCCGCCCACCTGGTGCAGGTCGGCCGCGGGATGCACGTAGCCCTCGGCCGTGCCCCAGTCGTGCTGCCAGTAGAACGATCCCAGCCCGGCGTCGCGCGCCCAGGAGATGGTCGGCGCGTTGGCGTACACGCCGGTGTTCCCGGCGCCGAGCACGTCGTGCCAGCCCTGCAGGTACGGCGCGATGAGGTCGGCGAACTGCTGCTCGGACGGGTTGTCGTCGATCGAGGCGTAGATCGGCCGGTCCGCCGGGCCCCCGGCCGCCCGGTGCAGCTCGAGGCCGCGCGTCGCGTGCCGGACCCCGGCGTCGTATCCACCGAGCCAGTCCGCCGTGTCGGCCTTGCCGAACTGGTAGCACGAGACGACCTCGAGATCGCCGGCGACGAGCGCGGCGGCCTCCGACTCGGTCAGCGGCTTTGGCCGCC
>NZ_AJFC01000043.1:0-47606 GCF_000256505.1 Rhodococcus sp. P14
GGTCCGAGACGTACCGGATGGCCCCGATGTGCCCGGCGGCACGGATCGACGACGGCGACGGCACCGCCGCCGAGTAGTCGACGATCGTGCCGAGCACCTCCCGGCCGTGCGCCACCCCGGGGGCGGCGACGGCCGAGATCCAGGCCGCGCACGAGCCGACGGCCGCATATCGCAACAGTTCCCGACGTGAAACGGCCATCGAACCTCGCTTGGACGAGCGTGCACGGAGGACAGGGTGTCGAGCCTCCGGTATTGCATCACACTCCCGGGTCCCGCGGGGGCACATCGGGATTCGCGGCCCGACGACGGGCGGGGCTAGCGGCCGCCGAGCTCGGCGAAGAAGGCCGGAACCAGAGCCACGTCCTCGACGGTGCGCACCGTGGTGTGGACCCCGAGACCGTGCTCCTTGAGCAGATCGCACAGCCCGTCGCCGTCGACGAGTTCGATGGGGGGCGCGCCGAGCCGGTGCGCCTCGGAGCGGGCGTCGTCGCCGAACGTGCCGGTGGTGACGAGCAGGCCCTTCTCACCGCGACCGGCCATCGCGGCGCGGAACTCGCGCACCACGTCCGCGCCCGCCCGCTCGGGGCCGCGCAGGAACCGGAAGAACACCGAGAAGCCGAGCAGCGACACCCGCAGCACGCCGGTGCCCTCCACGTCGACGTCGTTGTCGGAGCCGGTGTCGAGATGGCCACCGTGCGGCGGGACGGAGACGGTGGTGAATCCGGCGGCGCGGAGCACCGCGACGGCGAGCCGCTCGAACCCCTCGTCGGGGAGCTCGGCGACGGCGGCGAGCACGGGTTCGCGCCACAGCTCGGGATCCTCGGGGGCCGCCGTGAGAGGCACCACCTGCGCCCGCGACGACGCGTTGCGCACGAGTCGTTTGCGTCGCTTCTCCGCGGTGTAGGCCACCTGGAGCGGCTTGATCTCCGATTCCTGCACCGCGCGACCGCGGTCCGTGACGCTCCACACCCCGCGCCGGGTGTTGGCCAGCAGACCCATGCCCTTGAGATAGGTACGCGCCCAGCCGATCCGGTACTCGATCTCGGTGACCGGGCCGTCACCGTGCGGTACGGACCGCGCGGCCTCGGACAGACGCTCGCGCGCGACGACGGCCTTCTCGAGTTCCTCGATCGACGCCGAGCCGCCGAGCCCGATCAGCGCCTGCAGGGTGGGCCACAGCAGATCCGTGTACGGCGGTAGCGCCACCTCGCGGCCGGACGGGTCTTCGACGGGGTTACCGATCACGTTCCGGCGCTGCACACCTTCCCCTATCGTTTCGGCCCTGCTCGCCGCGGCTGTCCGGTCCCGCCACGACGCGCATTTCACCCTAGCCGATGACCGCGGAAGCGAGGGCGGCCGCACTCCTCGTGTCCGGGCGAGGCCGGACCGGGACGGCGCCGCTCGCTACCGTGGGACGGATGGGATTCACGCGCGCCGAACTCGAACGCTGCCGTGACGCGGTGGTGCCCGACCTGATCGGGCCGGGCTGCCGGCTGCTGTTCGTGGGCATCAATCCGGGACTGTGGACGGCCGCGACGGGTGCGCACTTCGCCCGGCCCGGGAACCGCTTCTACCCGGCCCTGCTGCGGGCCGGCATCCTGCTCCGGCCCGTCGACCCCACCTCCGGTATGAGCGAGGACGACAAGGCACACCTGCTCGAGCGCGGCGTCGGGATCACCAATCTCGCCCCCCGCGCCACCGCCCGCGCGGACGAACTCACGGCAGACGAGCTGCGGACCGGGGCCGCGCGACTGGCCGGGGTGGTGGCGCAGCACCGGCCGCGGGTGGTGGCCGTCGCCGGCATCACGGCGTACCGGTCGGCGTTCGGGCAGCGCAAGGCGGCCGCGGGGTTGCAGGAGGCGACGATCGGCGGGGTGCCGATATGGGTGGTGCCGAATCCGAGTGGCCTCAACGCCCACGAGACGGTCGACACCCTCGCCGAGGCGTATGCGGCGCCGGCCCGCGCGGCCGGGATCCTGCCCTGAGCCGGTAGGTCCGGGCCGCTCAGCGGTGCCCCACCTTGGTGAGATAGTCGCGCGCCCGGTAGCCCGGCGGGACACCCTCGACGAGGATGGCCGAACTGTCGGAGTGCTCGGTGCGCAGCGGCAGGATCTCCTGGTAGGCCGGCGACCGGTACCAGGCGCGGGCCTGCTCGATGTCGGGGAACTCGACGATCACGACGTGGCCGGGCCAGGGTCCCTCGTGGACCTCGGGTTCGACGCCGTGGACGAGGAATCTGCCCCCGTACGGCGTGAAGGTGTCGTCGATCTCCTCGATGTAGCGGACGATCTCGGGGCCGAAGTCGACGGAGCGCAGATGGGCGATCGCGTAGGCAGTCATGGGGTCCTCCGGGTCGGTCGGGTGCGACGGTGTGCCGCACACCGACGAGAGTGCCGGGCCGCGGTGCCCGAATCGATTACCCGGCAGGTAATGGCCGTCGTTCCCTTCCGCGCCTACCGTGACTTCCATGACCACCGTGCACGAGGAACCCGTCGGAGCACTGCTGCGGCACTGGCGTGAGCGTCGCGGCCTGAGCCAGCTCGCCCTCGCCAACCGGGCGCAGGTCTCGGCGCGGCACGTGAGTTTCCTCGAGACGGGCCGGTCCCGGCCGACGCGCGTCATGCTGCTGCGCCTGGCCGATCAGCTCGACATCCCGCTTCGGGAGCGCAACTCGCTGCTGCTCGCGGCGGGTCTGGCGCCCGCGTACCCGGAGCACCGTCTCGGGGACGTGCCGATGGCCGCGGTGGCCGATGCGATCGAGCGGATCCTGCGGTCGCACCGCCCGTATCCCGCGCTGGTGGTGGACCGGCACTGGACGATGGTCGACGCCAACGACGCCGTCATGGGCTTGCTGGGCGGATGCGACCCGCGGCTGCTCGAGCCCCCGGTGAACGTGCTGCGGGTGACGCTGCACCCGGACGGGATGGCGCCGCGCATCGTCAATCACGGCCAGTGGCGGGCGCACCTGCTGACCCGACTGCGACATCAGCTCGCCGCGACGGGCGACCCGGTGCTGCGCCGGCTGCACGCCGAACTGGCCGACTACCCCTGCGACGACGGGCACGACGCCGAGCTCGATCCGACCGGCGCCCACGCCCTGGTGGTGCCGCTGCGGCTGCGCACCGACGACGGCGAGCTGTCCCTGCTGAGCACGACGACGCTGTTCGGCACGCCGTTGGATGTCACCGTCGCGGAACTGGCGATCGAGGCGTTCTACCCGGCCGACGAGGCCACCCGACGGGTGCTGGGAGGCCGATGATCCGGATCGGCGAACCGGTGCCGCACGGGCACTGTCGGGAGTAACGTCCGCCCCGAGACCTGTCCCGTCCCACACCGGAGGCATCGATCATGAGCAGGACGAAGTGGTGGGTACTCGAGGGCCCGGACAGCGGGTTCTCCCTCGAGGAGCGAGCGACGGGAGACCTCGTCCTCGTCAATACGCAGACCTCGGAGGAACACACCCTGCACGGCTACGTGTGGAAGCACGCCCCGCACTTCGGGGTGCAGATCATGGGCGAGGGCCCGCCGCCGTACGGCAAGTGGGTGGAGAACCCCGAGGAGTGAGCACCGCCGGTCACGGGACGCGGCGCAGCGGCCGCCGCTCCCCCGTCGTGGTGTCGATCAGCGCCGCGCCGGACACGACCGTCTCGAGGGGCAGCACGTCGTAGACGACCGCGGCCACCCGCGGCAGGTCCTCCAGCCGGGCTCGGGGGCTGAGGGTCAGATGCGGGGTCCATACGCCCGGCCGGTAGTGCTTGTGCAGGTCCGCGCCGACGGCGGTGACGGTGTCCACCACGCGCTGCTGACGGCGCAGGAGGTCGGCGGTGGGTGCCGGCGAGAGCCAGACCCGTCCGCGCCGGAAGGCCCCCAGCGCGTCGGAGTAGAGGGTCAGCGGTCCACCGTCGGGGAGCGTCGCGAGCGCGGCCGTCACGTCCTCGACGTCGTAGCTGCGCAACACCGCGTACGACAGGTGCGGCACGTGCCGGCCGTGGGTATGGGTGAGCAGCGTCGGCACCCCGAGGTCTTCGAGCCGGGCCCACAGTTGCTGCAGGGCGCGCCGGGCGGCGGCGTCGAAGACCAGGCAGACCGCGAGTGCCATCAGCGCACGGTACCGCGGGCGCCGGCGGGCCGGCGGCCGGTTCGGGCGGTCAGTTCAGGGTGGCGTGCCAGACCAGCGCCGCGGCCAGCGCCCCGGCACCGTTGAGGGACCAGTGCAGGGCGATCGGGGCGATCAGGCTTCCGCTGCGGCGGCGCAGCCAGGTGAAGACGAACCCGGCAGCGGCGGTGGCCAGGACCGCTCCGGCGATGCCCAGCACCTGCCCCCACAGGCCGCCGCCGAGGATGCCGCTCAGGCCGCGATTGCCGTTCGTGAGCCCGAGGGACGAGGCGATGTGCCACAGGCCGAACAGCAGCGACCCGGCGGCGAACACTCCGCGCGCACCGGAGACGCGTTCGAGCGTGCCGTGCAGCACGCCGCGGAACGCGAGTTCCTCGGGGATGACCGTCTGCAGTGGAATCACGATCATCGAGGCGAGGAGCGCGCCGGAGATCGTGGCGTAGCGGTCCGACAGGAAGAACTGCCGCGTGAGCGGCAACGCCACCCCCACGGCGATCACGGCCAGCACGACCCCGACGGCGGCCAGGGCGTAGAGGGAACCCGAGCGCCAGTGGCGCGGCGAGAGCCCGAGTTCGGACCAGCGCATGCCACGACGGCGCATCAGCGCGACGAGCACCAGCGCCGCAGCGGGCACCGTCGCGATGCTGGCCCACACGGTGGTGAAGTGCGCGATCAGGTTGGTGGCGACGAGGACGATCACCACGACGGCGACGTCGAACCAGGCATGGAAGCCGCGGAGCGATCCGCGGTGGGCAGGTGCCGTCGTCGGCAGGGTCTCCGCAGTCATGTGTTCTCGAACCCCCGCTGTCGGGTCTGTCGGAACCGATCGAGTACCCGTTCCTGCACTGTACGAACCATCCGTACCAGTGTACGGATTCCGTGCCGGAGCGACCGTGACCGGCGGCACACCGGCGACCGATTTTGGCAGTGATGCAGGTCACGATGGGCGCGGAGGCGGTTTGCGTCACACGCCCCGGCGTCGGAGCGTCCCGTTGCCGGGACTAACCTTGTCCCGAACATCAGCCCCGCTGTCCAGGACAGTTCAGGAGAAGAAATGGCCGACTTCCTCTACGAGGACCTGCTGCCGATCGGGGAAGACCCCACCGAGTACCGGCTGCTGACCACCGAGGGGGTGTCGACCGTCGAAGGCCCGGGCGGCCGCACCTTCCTGCAGGTCGAGCCCGAGGCGCTGCGCCTGCTCACCGAGACCGCGCTGCACGACATCCAGCACTATCTGCGGGCGGATCACCTGAAGCAGCTCGCGAGCATCCTCGACGACCCGGAGGCGTCGGACAACGACAAGTTCGTCGCCCTGGACCTCCTGAAGAACGCCCACATCGCCGCCGCCGGAGTGCTGCCGATGTGCCAGGACACCGGAACCGCGATCGTCATGGGCAAGCGCGGTCAGCACGTCCTCACCCCCGGCGACGACGAGGAAGCGATCGCCCGCGGCGTGTACGACGCCTACACCCGGCTCAACCTGCGGTACTCGCAGAACGCTCCCCTCACCATGTGGGAGGAGAAGAACACCGGCTCGAACCTGCCGGCGCAGATCGAGCTCTATGCCGACACCGCGGCCGGCCACGAGAACGCCTACAAGTTCCTGTTCATGGCCAAGGGTGGTGGTTCGGCCAACAAGTCGTACCTGTACCAGGAGACGAAGGCGATCCTGAACCCGGACTCGATGATGCAGTTCCTCGAGGCCAAGATCCGCTCGCTCGGCACGGCCGCGTGCCCCCCGTACCACCTCGCCATCGTGGTGGGCGGGACCTCGGCCGAGTTCGCCCTCAAGACCGCGAAGTACGCCTCGGCCCACTACCTCGACGAGCTGCCCACCGAGGGTGCGATCACCGGCCGCGGCTTCCGCGACCTCGAACTCGAGAAGAAGGTCTTCGAGCTGACGCAGAAGATCGGCATCGGTGCGCAGTTCGGCGGCAAGTACTTCTGCCACGACGTGCGCGTGATCCGGCTGCCGCGGCACGGCGCGTCGCTGCCGGTGGCGCTGGCGGTGTCCTGCTCGGCCGACCGGCAGGCGAAGGCCAAGATCACCCCGGAGGGGGTGTTCCTCGAGCAGCTCGAGTTCGATCCCGGCCGCTTCCTGCCCGAGATCACCGACGCGCAGCTCGACGCCGAGACCGAGGGCGTGTCGGGCACCGGCAAGGGCGCCGCGGTGAAGATCGACCTGACGCGGCCGATGCCGGAGATCCTCGCCGAACTGTCCAAGCATCCCGTCAAGACCCGGCTGTCCCTCACGGGCCCGCTCGTCGTCGCCCGCGACATCGCGCACGCGAAGATCAAGGAACGTCTGGACGCGGGCGAGGGCATGCCGCAGTACCTGAAGGACCACCCCGTGTACTACGCCGGCCCGGCCAAGACGCCGGACGGCATGGCCTCCGGTTCGTTCGGTCCCACCACCGCGGGCCGGATGGACTCCTATGTCGAGCAGTTCCAGGCCGCGGGCGGTTCGATGGTCATGCTCGCCAAGGGCAACCGCTCGCAGCAGGTCACCGACGCCTGCAAGAACCACGGCGGTTTCTATCTCGGCTCCATCGGGGGACCCGCCGCGCGCCTCGCCCTGGACTGCATCAAGAAGGTCGAGGTTCTCGAGTACCCGGAACTGGGTATGGAAGCAGTGTGGAAGATCGAGGTCGAGGACTTCCCGGCGTTCATCGTCGTCGACGACAAGGGCAACGACTTCTTCGCCGGCACCGGCGAGGTCACCCTGACGATCGGCAAGCGCCCCGGGCTGTGACAGGCGGCTGCGCCGCCGGTGCGTCCTTTGGGCGGTCCCAGCAGCCCAAAGGACGCACCGGGGCGCGGCGACAGGGGCGGCACCGACCAGGGGCCGAGCCGGTGCCCTACCCGGCGCCGTACGTGCCGGATCCGACGCTGCCCCCGGCGTGGATCGTCGACATCGACGGCACGCTCGCCCACATGAGCGACCGCAGCCCCTACCACTGGCACCGCGTGGGCGAGGATTCGCTCTCCCCCGCCGTGATGGCCGCGGTGACGGCGTTCGCCGCCTCGCCGGAGAAGCCGGCGATCGTGCTCGTCTCCGGGCGCGACGGGGTGTGCCGGCCCGAGACCGAGCAGTGGCTGGCCGAGCATCGGGTGCCCTACACCGAACTGCACATGCGCACGCCCGGCGACAGTCGCAAGGACTCCATCGTCAAGGCCGAGCTGTTCGACCGGTTCGTCCGGCACCGGTACCGGGTCGTCGCCGTCCTCGACGATCGTGACCAGGTGGTGCGGATGTGGCGGCGAATGGGACTGGTGTGTTTCCAGGTGGCCGAGGGTGACTTCTGACCCGGTCCGTCAGGACTTCGGCGGGCCGGTTTCCGGTTCGTCGGTGGGGGGATACCGAAGCAGCGTCTGCTGCAACCGCGCCCACTGGTGGGCCAGCCCCTGCAGGGGCGCCAGCGACTTCTCGACCACCTCCAACTGACGGTCGAACGCCGACAGTTGCGCCTGCAGCGCCTGCACCGACTTCCGCTGCGCGTGCAGCTGCTCGACGAGGGCGTCGAACTCGGTGAAGACGGGCGGGGCCAGCTCCATCACCTCCCGGAGCGACGCGAGCATCCGGTCGGCAGGCCTGGACAGGGGGTCGGGAATCGACCCGAGGGCGTCGCTCCCGATCGATGCGACCTCGTCGGCCACCGCGCGGGTTCTCTCGAGCAACTCCTCCATCGCGGACCCGAGCAGTCCGAATCGACGCGTCTCGCCGTCCTCCGCCATCGTTACCCCTCTCCGCCATCACTACGGTTCGGTCCCGATCCGATCATGCACCCCGGGACGCGACCCGGCAGCCGAACATCGTAGGGGCGCCCTCAGGCAGCGCGGGCGTCGGTGCGCGAGAGGACGGCGGGCGCCTGAGCGACGAGACCCTGCAGGAACCGGACGATGGTGTCGGGCGAGGGATCGGCGGCCGGGGTCAGCATCGCGCACAGCCGCCGGTAGCTGTCGGTGTCGAGTTCGGGCTGCGCCCGGAACTGGGCCGTGAGTGGGACAGTGAACACGACTGTCCGGTCCTGCGAGCGGATTTCGAGCGTCGGCCCACCCACGGACGCGATCAGCCGGACCTCGAACCGGTTCGCGCCCGTGGTGTGCACGAAGCCCACGGCGCGCACGTTGGCGCGGGCCATCTGCCGGTACAGCGGCCGCAACCCGCCGAGGACCATCGACGGCAGCGCGACGGCACGGGAATCGACGGCATACATGAGCGCACTTCCTTTCGTTCCGGGCGCCGCAGCACGACACTCCGGGATGTTATCTGGAATCATTCCAAAATATCTGCCGGAGGGCAACGCCCGTCGTCACCACTGCGCGCCGGCCACCTGCTCGACCGTCGCGTCGAGCCGGTTGCACACGTTGATCAGCGAGATCTGCAGGATCAGCGCCGCCAGTTGCGGCTCGTCGTAGTGGCGGGCGGCCTCGTCCCAGACGTCGTCGGGCACCGGGTCGGGCCGGTCCGCGAGCCGGGTCACCGCCTCCCGTCAGCGCCAGGGCCGCCCGCTCGCCATCGGTGAAGTACGGCGCCTCGCGCCACGCCGCCACCGCGAACAGCCGTTTGTCGGTCTCCCCGTCCTTCTTGGCCAGCCGCGGGTGCATGTCCACACAGACGCTGCATCCGTTGATCTGGCTTGCCCGCAGATGCACGAGGTGGGTGGTGCGCGCCGGCAGTCCGCCACCGTCGGCGGCGTTCCCCAGTGCCTGCAACGCCGTCACCGCGTCGGGCAGAACAAGCGCGGGATTCGTCATTCGAGCCTTCATGATCGTCTCCTTGTCACATCCGGGGTCGTGCGTTCGTCACAGCCATGACGGATCCCGACGACAGAATGTGACGACATGAGCGACGGAAACTTCTCGGCCCACCCCGGCGGCGCCTTCCCCGCCGAACAGTTCGAGGCACATCGGGACCGTCTGCGGGCAGTGGCCTTCCGCATGCTCGGCTCGGCGAGCGAGGCCGACGACGCCGTGCAGGAGGCCTGGCTGCGTCTGCACCGCTCCGGCACCGACGAGGTCGCCAACCTGGGAGGCTGGCTGACGACGGTGGTGAGCCGGGTGTGCCTGGACATGCTGCGCTCGCGGGGCTCGCGCCGGGAGGTCCCCCTCGATGCCCGATCGTCCCGAACCTCGGTCGACGGACCCGCGCGACGTTCCGGAAAGCGCTGCACTGCTGGCCGATTCGGTCGGGGTGGCATTGCTCGTCGTGCTCGACACCCTCGCCCCGGCCGAACGCCTTGCGTTCGTGCTGCACGACCTGTTCGCCGTCCCCTTCGACGAGATCGCCCCGATCGTGGAACGCTCCCCCGCCGCCACCCGCCAGCTCGCGAGCCGAGCGCGGCGGCGCATCCAGGGCGCGACCGCTCCACGGGCCGACCTGATGCGCCGCCGTCGCCTCGTCGATGCGTTCCTCGCCGCGTCGCGGGAGGGGCGGTTCGACGACCTGCTGGCCCTGCTCGATCCGGGTGTGATCCTCCGCGCGGACGACATCGCCGTGGCGACGGCCCGTGCCGGCGCGGCTCACGGCGCACCGGCGCTCGCGCGCGAGCTTCACGGCCCCCACAGCGTCGCAGAGGTTTTCGACGGCCGCGCCCAGGCCGCCCGGGCAGTGCTCGTCGACGGAATGCCCGGCGCCGCATGGGCGCCGGGCGGCCGTCCGCGCACGGTGTTCGCCTTCACGATCGAGGACGACGCGATCGTCGAGATCGAGGTGGTGTCGGATCCCGAGCAGCTCGCGGCGCTCGAGGTGACGTTCCCGGACGCCGGCTGACACGCGGGTGCGCACCTCTCGTCGTGGCACGCCGGAAGACGGTGCAGGAGGTGCGCACCCGCCAGGACTCAGACCGGGGAGCCGGACACCGCGCGGGAGTGATCGATGTCGTCCGGGATCGTCTGCTCCGCGGCGAGCACCTCGGGGTCCTCGACAGGAGCGCCCGGGCCGAAGTGCGAGAACTTCTCGATGTGCTGATCGAGTGCGAGCGGGTTCGGGGTGCCGTAGGTGAAGTAGGTTTCCCACGGCAGCTTGGCCCCACCGACCGCGAGGCCGGTGTCGATGTCGGCCATCTGCCACGTCTTCGTCTCGGCGTCCGGATCGAGATGCAGGTAACCGGCCTCGCCGAACAGCTCGACGCGGTTGCCGCCGGGCTCGAACACGTAGAGGAACTGCCCCTGCGTGATGCCGTGCTTGTCGGGACCTGCCTCGATCTGAATGTCGTAGTCCCGGAACATCTCGACCGCGTCTGCGAGGTGCTGGCCGGTGCCGTAGTAGAACGCGAGGTGGTGGAGCTTGCCGTGTCCGCCGGTCATGTCACGCATGCAGGCGACCTCGTGACCGAGCAGGTTCGAACTCATCCAGGCGCCGATCTCCACGCCGCCGTCCACCACGCGTTCGGTCGTGCGGAATCCGAGGTGCCGCTCGAACGAGTCCTTCACCGCGGTCACGTCGGAGGACATGAGGTTCAGGTGATCGATCCGCTTGACCGGAATACCCTGGAGCGGCTTCTTCGACGGACGCGACAGGATCTTGCTCTGCAGCTCCTGCGGGGCGACGTACTTCTCGACCTCCCACAGCAACTGCAGGTTGTGGCCGTCCGGGGACTGGAATTCGAAGGTCTTTCCGTAGCCGAACTGATCCTCGCTCCATTTGCCCTCCACGTTGCCCTGCTTCAGGGACGCGACGCGGCGTTCGAGAGCTTCCGACGAGCTGGCGCGCAGCGCAGCATGGCCCATGCCGGGCTCCTGAGCCTCGGTGACCTTCAGGCTCCACTGGTAGGGATCCTCGTACCCGCGCAGGTAGACGGACTGTCCTTCCCGGTGCGTGACGTACATGCCGAGGAACTTCGTGAAGAAGTCGAGGGTTTCCTGAGGCCTCGGGGTGAACAGCTCCGCGCGGGCGAGGTGCGCGATGTCGAAACGGGCGGTCGTGTCCGTCATGATCTCTCCTGATCTGCGCTGGCCGGCGAGGATACCGGCTGTGCTCTTCGTCACGAGCGTGCGCGCACCTCGAGTCCGCTGTGCACGTCGTTCGGAATAGCCGAATCGCCACTCGGGGCATCGGTCCCGCGTTCGAGACCTCCGGACGAGGGGCCGACAAGGGGACCTTCCGCCCTAGCGTGGTCCGCATCACCCCCGAGTTGAGGGAAGGCCCCACAGATGAGTCGTTTGAAAGCCGCGATCGTCGGTTCCGGGAACATCGGCACGGATCTGATGTACAAGCTGCTGCGGTCCGAGCATGTCGAGCCGGTGTACATGGTGGGCATCGACCCGTCCAGCGAGGGACTCGAACGGGCCCGGCAGGCGGGCCTGGAGGCGTCCGCCGAGGGCGTGGACTGGCTGCTGAGCCGCCCCGAACTCCCTGACGTCGTGTTCGAGGCCACCTCGGCAAAGGTGCACGCCGCAACGGCGCCCCGCTACGCGGAGGCGGGAATCAAGGCGATCGACCTGACGCCCGCGTCGGTGGGCCCGTACGTCGTGCCGGCCGTCAACCTCACCGAGCACCTGGACGCGCCGAACGTGAACATGGTCAGCTGCGCCGGGCAGGCCACCATCCCGATCCTGTATGCGATCAACGAGGTCGCCGACGCCTCGTACGGCGAGATCGTGGCGGCCATCGCGTCGAAGAGCGCGGGCCCCGGCACCCGTCAGAACCTCAGCGAATTCAGCGAGAAGACCGGCCGGGCACTCGCGCAGGTCGCCGGCGCGGACCGCGCCAAGGCCATCTCGGTGATCAACCCGGCCGAACCGCCGATGAACATGCGCGACACCGTCTACGCCAAGGTCCGCAACCCCGACCCGGACGCGATCGAACGCGCCGTGATCGACATGGTTGCCAGGGTGCAGCAGTACGTCCCCGGTTACACCCTGCGGCTCGTCGACGTCGACGGCGACCTCGTCACCGTCATGCTCGAGGTCGTCGGCGCCGGCGACTTCCTGCCCACCTACGCCGGAAACCTCGACATCATCACCGCCGCCGCCGTACAGGTCGCCGACGTCCTGGCGCAGCGCAACCTCGTCCAGGGAGCAGCCCAGTGAGCACCACCGACGCCGCCACCCACACCGGGCGCCGCAAGGTCACCCTCGTCGACACCACCCTGCGCGACGGCATGTCGTCGGTCTCGCACCGATTCACCCCCGAGAACGTCGCCGACATCGCCCGCGGCCTCGACCGGGCCGGCATCCCCACCATCGAGGTGGCCCACGGCATCGGCCTCGGCGCCTCCTCGATCCAGTACGGCTTCGCCGCCGCCACCGACCCCGAGTACGTACGCGCCGCCGTCGACGCCGTCGACAATGCGGACATCGCAGTGCTGTACGTCCCGGGCATCGCCACCCTCGCCGAACTGAAGTCCGCGATCGACGCCGGCATCAAGACCGTGCGCGTCGCGGTGCACTGCACCGAGGCCGACTGCGCCCAGCAGCCCGTCGAGTGGGCCAAGGAGCAGGGCCTGAACGTGATGACGTTCCTGATGATGAGCCACAAACTCGACCCGGAGCCGCTCGCCGAGCAGGCCGCCAAGCTCGACTCCTACGGCGCCGATGTCGTCTACGTGGTCGACTCCGCCGGCGCGATGGTGCCCCGGCACGCCGGTGAGCGCGTCGCGGCCCTGCGACAGGAGATCTCCGCCGACATCGGTTTCCACGCCCACAACAATCTCGGAGTGGGCATCGCCAACGCGCTCACCGCCGCCGAGAACGGCGCGACGTTCATCGACGGGTCCCTGCGCGGGCTCGGCGCCAGCGCCGGCAACGCACAGACCGAGGTGCTCGCCGCCGCGTTCGAGCGGGCCGGCTGGGATACCGCCGTCGACCTGTTCCCGCTGATCGACACCGCCGAGCACGTCGTCGCGCCGCTGATGACCGACCCGCAGATCATCGACGAGACCGCGCTGATCCTGGGCTACGCCGGGGTGTACTCGACCTTCTTCCACCCCACCAAGCGGGCCGCGAAGAAGTTCGGCATCTCCACCCGCGAGATCCTGCTCGAACTCGGGCGCCGCGGCGTCATCGGCGGCCAGGAGGACATGATCGTCGACGTCGCCTCCGAACTGGCCGGCCGCACCTACGAGCTCCCGGCCCGCGCCGGAGTCTGACACAGGGAGACTGCCATGACACAGACCCAGAACCCGCCATCGGTCACGCAGGTCCGTCACCTGATCGGCGGCGAATGGAAGCAGGCGTCGGACGGGGCCACCTTCGAATCCCGCGACCCGCACGACGGTGCGCTACTCGGGATCGTACCCGCGGGCACGGCCGAGGACGGTGCCGCGGCGATCACCGCCGCCCGCAGTGCGTTCGACGACGGCCCGTGGCCGCTGCTGTCCCCGAAGGAGCGCGCGAAGATCCTGCACGCGGTCGCCGACACGGTCGACGCCCACCGAGAGGAACTCGCCCTGCTCGAGACCCGCGACGGCGGCAAGAGCATCAATCAGTCCCTGCACGCCGAGATCCCGCGGGTGGCACACAATCTGCGCTTCTTCGCCGACTACGTCGCGATGGCCGCGAACGAGGCATACCCGGACGGGGACCTGCTGTCGTACGTGCTCTACCCACCGGCCGGTGTCGTCTCGGCGATCAGCCCGTGGAACGCGCCGCTGATGCTCGCCACGTGGAAGATCGCTCCCGCCTTGGCATTCGGAAATACCGCTGTTCTCAAGCCCGCGCCGCAGACCCCGCTGACCGCGCACCGCTTCGCCGAGCTCGCCCTCGAGGCCGGGCTGCCCGAGGGGGTGCTCAACGTCGTGCACGGGTTCGGCGGTGAGGCCGTCGCCGGGCCGCTGACCTCGGATCCGCGGGTGGATCGGATCACCTTCACCGGCTCGAGCGCCACGGGCGTGAAGATCCTGCAGGCCGCCGCGGCCCATCACACCCCGGTCTCCGCGGAGATGGGCGGCAAGTCCGCGAACATCGTCTTCGCCGACGCCGACCTCGACGTCGCCGTGCCGATGGCGATCCGGGCGATCTTCGGCGGCAACGGGCAGGTGTGCCTGGCCGGTTCCCGCCTTCTGGTGCACAACAGCATCATGGACGAGTTCCTCGCCCGGTTCACCGAGGAGGCGGACAAGCTCACCGTCGGCGACCCGAAGGACCCGGCCAACTTCCTGGGCCCGCTCATCGAGCAGCGCCACCTCGACAAGGTGCACGGCTACGTCGAACTCGCCCAGGAGGAAGGCGGCAAGGTCGTCACCGGTGGTGCCCGCCTGACCGACGACGCCCGCGCCGCCGGGTTCTACTACCCGCCCACCGTCGTCACCGGGCTGACAAACGACTCCCGCACCGCACGGGAGGAGATCTTCGGCCCGGTCGAGACCGTCCTCGGATTCGATACCGAGGAGGAAGCGCTGCGCATCGCCAACGACTCCCCCTACGGTCTCGCCGGAATGCTGTTCACCCAGAACCTCGACCGCGCCCACCGGATGGCCGCCCGCTGGAAGGCCGGCACCGTGTGGATCAACTGCTTCTTCGAGCGCGACCTGCGCCTGCCGTTCGGTGGCGAGGGCGCCAGCGGCCTGGGACGCGAGGGCGGGCAGTACTCCCGCGACTTCTTCACCGAGCCGCGGGCAGTCACCCTCCGGCTGCGCGGCTGAAACGGAGCAACGGATACGCACGCCGAATCGGAATCCGCCCACGACCATGTCTGGGCGAGTTCCGATTTCGCGTCTCGATTGCGGCCACACCCACGAATCAAGGAGCACAGACATGGCCTCACCCGCACTGTGCGTCGTCGTCGGCGCAACCGGCGCGATGGGCACCGAGTTCACCCGGCGCCTGGTCCGGCGCGGGATGCGCGTCGTCGCGGTCGCCCGAAATGCCGAGGACCTCGACAAGCTCGCGACCGAGGGCGATCTGATCGTTCCGTGTGTCGCCGACATCGCCGACGACAGTGCCATCGGCGCGATCGCCGCCCGTCTCGACGCGCCCGTGCGCCTGGCCGTGTTCGCGGCCGGGCTGCCGGTGCGCGGCTCGGCCGACACCATCGCACCGGGGGACCTCGCGGTAGGCGCGAATATCAAGGTGGGCGGACTGGTGCGGCTGCTGCACGCCGTCCGGGACCACCTCGTACCGGGCTCGCGTTTCGTGACGATCGCCGGTTCGCTCGGACTCGAACCCGGCCCGCTCGACGCCGGGCCGGGGACGGTGAACGCCGCAGTCTTCAATCTCATGCGCCAGCTCAGCGCACTCTACGGCCCGAGCGGCGTCACCACCCACACCATCGCACCGGGACCCGTCGACACTCCACGGCTGCGGAAGTTCGTCGAGACCGAGGCCGCCGAGACCGGGCGCGACCCCGGCGAGATCTGGGATCGCTATCGCGCCGCGACCACGCTCGGCCGCCTACCGACGCTCGACGAGATCGGCTGGACTCTGGAGATGCTCCTCGCTCCCGAGGCCGCCGTGCTGCACGGAAGCGTCCTCAACGTCGACGGCGGGACCCGGCACGGAGTCCAGTAATCCTGTACCCCGAAGCGTCACGAAGGAGCATCCATGCCCGTTGCACACTTCCACCTCGTCGACGGCGCCTACACCGCCGGGCAACGACGTCGTCTGCTCGCCGACGCGAGTCGCTGTTATGCGGAGGTCCTCGACTCCCCGATCGAGCGGGTGCGGGCGTTCGTCGTCCGGTACGACCCCGACGACGTCGCGACGTCCGGCACGGTGATCGCCGACGGCGGCACCCCGGCCCCCTACTTCACCGCGATCGTCCTGGCCGGACGCCCCATCGCGCAGCGGCAGGAGCTGGCAGCGCGTTTCACCGATCTGATCGTCGAGATTCTCGGGGCGCCGAGGGAGTCGGTGCGTGGCCGGATCGTGGAGGCGGACCCAGTGAACTGGTTCATCGCAGGCGACCCCGCCGCCGCCGCCCGCGCCGACGAGGTCGCGGCACGGGCGGCAACCACACAGCGGGCGCGCTGATCGCCGGCACCTGAGCGAATGTGCCGTCACGTCGGTCTACCCGACACCACGGCACATTCGCTCGGGCGTCCGCCGCGCAGCACTCGCGGCGTCTCCTCCATCCCGCGAGCCACCACGTCCACTTCGGGACACACGACACTGTCGCCGACGACGGTGATCGTGAACCGCCCCGCGTACGAGAACGCGCCCGCACCGAGGCTGGTGTTGCCCACCGGAAGCCGAACGATCATCTGACCGAGCAGGCTTCCGCGGGCCGGCCCCGACTGCTGCCCGTGCAGTGAGACGGGGACGACCGCCCGCAGCACGACGTCGTCGGCCGGTTCGCCCCGGCGACACAGCAGTTCGCGCAAGCCCCCCGGCGAAGACCGAGAGCAGCACATCGTCGATCTTCTCCTCGTGCCGAGGCGGCGCGGGCGTCAGCGGCACGTCCGGGGCGGCGTCGAGGAGCACGCCGAGCATCGCCACCCCCGCCGGGCCGTCGGCGATCACATGGTGGACCCGCAGGTAGACCGCATGTGAATGCTCTCCGAGCCCCGGGATCACCCACAGCTCCCACAGCGGCCGTGACCGGTCGAGCGGGCGCCGCCGGATCGATTCGACCACCGGGAACAACTCCCCGCCCCGTCCCGCTGCGACCGCCCGGATGCGCCCACCTGGCGTCGCGTCCCTCCTGCGAACCAGATGTCCGCAGACAGGGCACGGAGGGATGCCGTCGGATACGCGGGAGGGTGGCCGCGACACCCGCCGCGGCCACCCCCGCTCTACCTCGATCAGAAGCCCCAGGGGTCGTCCCTGCCCTGCAACTCGAGCGACCGGAAACTGCCGGTGTAGAACACCAGGGGGTGCCCGTCGTCGTACCAGAGCTGCTCCACCCGGCCCACGTGCAGCGTGTGGTCACCCGCGGGATGGGAGTCGACCACCGTGCACGCGAGGTGCACCAGCGCGCCCTCGAGGAGGGGCACTTCCTTCCGCCACACGAACCGGACCAGATCCGGCTGGTGTGCCGCACCGGCGAAGTGCAGGGACAACGGTTCCTGGTCCCCGGCGAGGATCGAGATCCCGTACCTACCGGTCTCCCGGATCCGCTCGTTCATCCTGGCGCGGTTGGCGATCGACACGAGCACGAGCGGCGGGTCGAGCGACACCGAGGTGAAGGCGTTGGCGGTCATCCCGTGCACCGAAGCCTCGTCCTCGCACTCGGCGGTGGTGACGATGGTGACGCCGCTCGCGAACCGCCCAAGCGCTTTTCGCATATGTTGTGGAGTGACCTCGAGATCGGCCACAGCAGTGCTCCTCATCGTCTCGCTCCGTTCAGCCCCGGACGATCTTCAGATCGTCGTTGCCGATCAGATCGGGGCGCGTCCAGCCGTCGACGTCGTACTCGGACATGCACTGCTCGGCGAAGCCCTTGAGCTGGTTGTCCAGGCCCTGGGCCTGGTAGGCGAACAGCGTCTGGAAGCGCACGGCCTCGTGGTCACCGCCGTAGTTGCGCTCGTACAACTCGTGCCGGCCGCCGAACTCGGTGCCGACGGCATCCCAGAGCAGCTTGAGCAGCTTGACACGGTCGATGGCCGCGATGCCGTTCGACCCGCGCACGTACTGGTCGAGGTACGGCCGGATGTCGGGGTTGCCCCAGTCGCTCGCATGGGAATTCAGGTAGATCAGACCGCTGCCGAGAGTCTGCTGGATGATCTCCTTGATCCGCGGATAGCCCACACCCATGAAGGTCCGATACGCCAGGCCGTAGTTCAGGTTCGGTTGCACGGCCCCGCCCACCCACGGATCGGGCGTCTTCGCCATCGCGTCGGACAGTCCCCAGAACATGTCGCGCCAGTTGAGGATCTCGCCGACCTGCATCTGCACCCCGCGGAATCCGGCCGAGCCGGTCATCTCCACCGCCTTCATCACACAGCCGGCGATGAAGTCGAGCTTCACGGCGAGACGGGCGCAACCGTGAAACATGAAGCGCGACATGAACCCGGATTTCATGACGAACCCGTTGGTCGTCTCGGCGTCGTAGGCGAAGACGTTCTCCCACGGCACCAGCACCCGGTCGAACACCATGATCGCGTCGTTCTCGTCGAATCGGCTCGACAGCGGGTAGTCGAACGGCGTACCCATGACGGCGGCGTTCATCTCGTAGGACGTACGACAGAACAACTTCAGCCCCGGTGAATCCATCGGAACGGTGAAGATCAGGCCGAACTCCTTCTTGCGGAGCGGCAGGCCGTAGTGCGCGATGAAGTTGGCATTCGTGATCGCCGAACCGGTCGCCACCACCTTCGCGCCCGACACGATCAGACCCGCGTCGGTTTCCTCGACCACGTGCACGCAGATGTCGGCGGTCTCGTCGGCGGGCTTGTCGCGGTCGATCGGCGGGTTGACGATCGCGTGGTTGAGGTAGAGCACCCGCTCCTGGGACTTCTTGTACCAGTCGAGGGCGTTCTGCTTGTACTCGCCGTAGAAGTCGGCGTTGGCTCCGAGGGTGCCGAGGAACGACGCCTTGTAGTCGGGCGAGCGGCCCAGCCAGCCGTACACCTCGCGCTGCCACGTGGCGATCGCGTCGCGGGCGAGGAGCAGGTCGTCGGCGCTGCGTGCCGTCTTGAAGAACGGATGGGTGAAGCCACCGTTGCCGGTGTCGGTCGGCACTGTGAGGATGCCCTTCGCCTCCGGCTTGTGCATCGCGTCGTACATCCGTGCCACCGACCGAACCGAATTTCGGAAGGCCGGGTGCGTGGTGACGTCGTCGACCCGCTCACCACGGAAGTACACCTCGCGACCGTCGCGCAGCGACTCGATGTACTCCTCGCCCGTCATGGGACGGACGGTGTTGGGTGCTCCCACGGCGTCGCCGATGATCGCTGATGTCGTCATGATGTTCACTCCTGGTCTCGGGCGGTGGAGAGTCGTTTCGGGGACCGGCGGGATCGACCGGCGTCGCGCTGCGACGCGGTCGGCACCGATTGCGTTGCCCTGATTGGGGATCCGCTCTCGGATGTCGCCTTCGGCGCGATGTCGGGATATCGTTCCGGACGCCAAGTCCCTGTGATCTGGAACACTAGAAGGCGGAGGTCTGCTGGAACATGGCTGAGCGCGAACAATCGGGTGACTCCGCGCGCAACGGAGCGGCGCCCGCCCTCGTGTCCCTACGCACGCGGGAGCTCGACACCCGCGAAGGCCGCACACAGTGGGCGAGCACCCTCGAGCTGCTGTACGGCGAGATGGACGTGGCGTGGCCCGATCCGCGGCAGCACTTCGACGCCGAGTGGGGTGGACGGCCCTTCGGGGACCTGCACATCAGCACGATCCGCGCCGACGCCCACACCGTGGTGCGGTCCCCCGAGATGATCGCCTCGGACAACTGGGCGGGCTACCTCGTGTGCATCGTGACCGAGGGCCGCGTCGAGGTGCAGCAGTCCGGTCGAGCCACCGTTCTCGAGCGCGGGGGATTCGCGCTGCTGGACTGCTCCGCACCGTTCGTCTTCCACTCCCCCGCGCCGTTCCGGCAGATCGTGGTGCGGTCCCCCGCCGAGCTGCTCACCTCACGTCTACCCGGCCGGATCGTCGAGCACGGCACCGCCCGGTCGATCGGCGGCGACACCGGGGCCGGCGAACTGGTCGGCCGATTCTTCGTCGACCTCTCGACCACGACGGCGCCGATCTCGCCGGGGGCCGCCGTGTCGTTCGCCTCCTCGGCCGTCGACATGCTGGCCACCGCGCTCGCGGAGGGACCGCTCGCGACCAGCGCCTCGCAACTGCATCGCACCGAGGACCTCACCCGCGTCCAGCGGGTCATCGAACAGAAACTGCACGATCCCGAGCTCACGCTGTCGGACGTCGCGGCCGACGCCGGGATGTCGTTGCGTAACGTGCAGAAACTGTTCAGCGCGGCCGGGATCACCCCCCGGGCATGGCTGTACCAGGCCCGCCTCGAACGCGCGCGGAAGTACCTGCTGACGACCGAGATGTCCGTCGCGGAGGTCAGCGAATGCGCGGGTTTCCGGGACGTCTCCCACTTCAGCAGGACGTTCCGCGCCTCCTTCGGCTCCAGCCCCGGTCAGTACCGCAAGGGAAGAACCGACCGCCCACCGGGCCACCGGCACTGACGGCGAACGGCCGGGTGCCCGGGACGAACCCGAACACCCGGCCGCAGAACCGGTCACGTCGGCGACAGCACCGGCGGCGCGGCGCCGACGGTGAACTCCTCCTTGAATATCGACCGGGGCGCCATGCGACGCCGTTTGAGCGCCTTGACCGCCGCGGCGACCATGGCGGGTGGTCCGCACAGGTACGCGCTGCGCCCCCGGCAACTGGCGAAGTCGTCGAGCACGACGTCGGTGACCATGCCGGTCGCGCCGTCCCACTGCTCCTCGCTGAGCACGGGGTGGTAGCGGAATCGGGAATCGGCAGCCTCGAGTGCCCGGAAGAAGTCCACGTCGTACAGATCCGCCTGCCCGCGCCCTCCGTGGTACAGGTCGATGCTCGGGACGAGATCGCTGGAGAGAGCATGGCGCACAATCGACTTCAAGGGGGCTAGTCCCGTCCCGCCGCCGATCAGGATGGCCGGTTCCTCCTGGGGGTGAACCAGGGCGAACTGCCCCAGCGGCCCGCGCAACTCGATCCGGTCTCCCGGGCGAAGCGAGCCGAAGATCCACCCCTCCGTCGCGAGCCCACCGTCGACCTTCTTGATGTGGAACTCGAGCCGGCGCGACTCGGACGGCGGATTGGCCATCGAATATTGGCGTGCCACCACGGAACCCGGCACAACCAGCTCGGCGTACTGGCCGGCGGAGAATTCCATCGGCTCGTCCAGCTCCACGACGAGCCGGCGGGTGCACCGGGCGATGTCGGTCAGCTCGAGCACGGTGCCGGCGTGATCGCGCAACGGATGCCTCGGGCCGACCGGCGCAGTCTCGCTCAACGGCGCGACGGTCAGATCGGTGCGCGGGCTCGCCTGGCAGGCCAGCGCGAGCCCGCTCGCACGCTCCGTCTCGGAAAGGACCGTATCGTCCACCCGCCCGTGGTCCACCTCCCCGCACAGCACGCGGATCTTGCAGGTGCCACACGTGCCCTGCGAGCAGGCATGCGGGAGCCACCGGTTCTCCCGTAGCGCGGATTCGAGGATGGAGCGGTCCGCTGCGGCACGAAAGGGCTGCTCGCCGTCCGAGACGGTCACCGAATGTTCCACTGTCACACCTCCCACCGCACACGCAATCCCTGCGGGCCGCGGAAGGTCCAGCCCCAGAAGTCCGGCGTGTGGTCGAGATCGGGCTCGATGTTCGGGATCGTCTCGAACAGCTCCTCGAGCGCGATGCGGACGATCGCGGTGCCGAGGTAGGTTCCGGCACAGGCATGGTTGCCGGAGCCGAACGCGAGATGCGGCATGACCGGCCGATCCACGTCGTAGGCGTCCGGGTTCTCCCAGGCGGTCTCGTCCCGGTTCGCCGAGCCGTAGGCGAGTATCACGGGTGTACCCGCAGGCAGGTCGACACCGCCGATCGTGACATCGTGGTTCGCGACCTTCACCGCAGCGCTCCAGATCGGCGCCACCCACCGAGCGCCCTCGTTGATCGCGCGCGGCACGAGGGTCGGATCGTCGACGACCCGTTCGAGCTGGTCGGGGTGCTGCAGCAGGCCCGCCAGGGTGGTCGTCATGACGTGGCCCGGCTCCTGCAGAGCACCGAGCAGGAACACGTAGATGTTCGGGTAGATCTCGGCGCGATCGCGCACCTGTCCCTCGGGCATCCCGTCGTGCAGCCAGTGCGAGATGAGGGTGTGGTCGGGGTGGGCGGTCCAGTGGTCGAGCATGGGGTCGACTGTCGCGACGATCTCCTCCTTGACCCTGTCACCGGCCTCGAAGGGTGCCGGATCTGCGAAGTTGCCGTGCTCGTCGACCGCGGCGTTGCCGTAGGACAGGGCGAGCGTCTGGAACCAGCGCACGAGCGTCTCGGACGGGACGTCCGTCAGGCCCATGAGGTCGCCGACGGCGCGGACGCTGACCGGCGCGAAGTATGCCTCCTGGATGTCGGCGGCTCCGAGGTCTTCGATGCGCTCGAGGATCCGCTGCGCCTGCGGCCGGACCAGGGCCTCGACATAGGTGTCGACGGCGGCGGGACGCAGTTGCGGATCGATCCACTCCCGGATCCTGCGGTGCTGCTCGCCGTTGGAGTCGAGAACCGTTCCCTTGCCGAACGTCCGGCCTCCCGAGGGGGCGATCACGGTGGACCACGCCTGCGGGTCCTGCGTGATCTGCAGGCACAACTCGCGGGTCGCCACGACGTGCATCCCCACTGCGGGCACATACGCGACCGGGGCTTCACGGCGGAGGCGCTCATAGATCGGATTCGGGTCGCGATCCAGTTCCTCCATGGTGATCTCGTCGATCCAGGTGTGGGTGGTGGTCATGATGTCGTTCTCCTGTCGTCGGCTCGTCCGGAGGCGACGGTCGAGGGTCGCGCAGACGGTGCGTCTCGCGGTATCGTCCGCCCGCCGAGTTCCTGTGATCTGGAACACTAGGAGGAGGAGGTGAGCAGGAACATGACCGACAGTGCACCGAAGGATGACTCCCCGTGCACCGCGGAGGCCGGTCGACCGGTGGCGCTGAGCGTTCGTGAACTCGAATCCGCCGAAGGCCGTGCGCGGTGGGCGGATACGCTCGACCGGACCTACTGCGAGATGGACGTCGACTGGTCCCGATCGAACGACCGGTTTGCTGCCGATCTGGTCGCTCGCCCGATCGGCGACGTGATCGTGAGCGTGGTGCGCGCCGATCCGCACACGGTGGTGCGGACCCCCGCGATGATCGATTCGGATCCCAACGACGATTTCCTGCTGTGCCTCATCACTCAGGGTTCCGCCACCCTGACGCAGGGGCCGCGGACGGCGATCCTCGAGAACGGCGCCTTCGGCGTCGTGGACTCGTCGACGCCGTTCGTCGTCGACGGCACAACCGAATTCGAGCAGATCGTACTGCGGGCGCCGCGCCGGCAGCTCACGTCCCGACTGCCGCTCGACGCGGTGGAGAGCGTGACGGGCCACGGCATTTCGGGGCAGACCGGCATCGGGCGACTGGTGTCGCGTTTTCTGGTCGACGTGGCCGCCACCGAAACCCCCCTGTCCGGTGGAACCTCGGATTCTGTGGCCGCCGCGGCGCTTGACCTGCTCGTCACCGCGATCAGCGACCGGGTGACTCCGCTGAACGCCACGAAGCGGGCGCACGCGGACGACCTGCGCAAGGTCCAGGCCACCATGGCCCGGTACCTGCACGATCCCGATCACACGCTCGCCGAGATCGGCATGGAACTGGGAATGTCGCTGCGCTACATCCACAAACTGTTCAGCACGGCGGGAACCACTCCCCGCACGTGGCTGTACGAGGTGCGACTCGGCCGCGCCCGAACGATGCTGCTGGAAACCGATCTCACCGTCACTGCGATCAGTGTCCACGTCGGGTTCCGGGACGTATCGCATTTCAGCCGCGCGTTCCGTCGCCGGTTCGGCTCCAGCCCTGCACATTTCCGCCTGAACCCCGCCGTGCGCGGGTAGTCGTCACCGGCGAGGGCCGGCCGTCCACGCTCGCACGAGCGACGACCAGCCCCCACAGAACTGCCGAAACCTATCCGGTGTGGTCCCGCCCGAAAATCTGCCGGGCGAGCACCCATTTCTGAATCTCGTTGGCTCCCTCGTAGATCTCGCCGATCTTGCTGTCCCGGTAGATCGCCTCGACCGGGCCTTCGGTGTCGTCGGCACCGAGGGACTGCACGAATCCGAGTCCGCCGAACGCCTGCACGGCATCCCGGGCGATGCGCGCCGCCAGGTCGGTTCCGCGCAGCTTTGCCATCGCCGCTTCGGGCTCGGGAAAGTGTTCCCCCGCGTCGAGCCGGAGCGCCGCTTTCAGGTACAGGCTACGGGCGGACTCGAGATCTGCCGCGTAGTCGGCCATCACGAACTGCCAATGCTGTTTGGAGGCCAGCGAACCACCGAACGCGTGCCGCGACTTCAGATGCGCGACGGTCCGGTCGAAGGCGGCCTGCGCCATGCCGACGCCGGCGGCGCCGATTCCGATGCGGCCGTAGGTGAGTGTCCGGAGCGCGACGCGCAGGCCACCGCCGACCCGCCCGAGCACCGATTCCGGCCCGAGCGGAACACGGTCGAGGATCACGTCGGCCGTGATCTGCCCGCGGTTGCCGAGTTTGCGGTCGGGTGTGCCGACGGTGACGCCCGGTGCGGTGGTGGGAACGATGAAGGTGGTGAGGCTGTCGCCGGTCCGGGCGAGCACGACGACGACACCGGCGACGACCGAATTGGTGATCCACCGCTTGCGGCCGGTGAGCACCCACCCGTCGCCGTCCGGGCTCGCGACGGTCTGCACCGCCTCGGGAGACAGATCGCTCGAGGCACCGGGCTCGCTCGTCGCGAACGATCCGACGATCTCCCCGTCGACGACGGCACGCAGCCATCGGCGCCGTTGCTCCTCGGTGCCCTGGTCCAGTGCCGTGCCGGCGAGGATGCAATGGACGTCGTAGATCGCGGCGACGCTGTTGGAGTAGTACGCCAGTTCCTCGACGGCCACTGCGGTGGCCGTGGCGCGGTGCGTGAGTCCGTCGCCACCGACATCCGCGGTGAAGGGAAGGCGGAACAGACCGTTCGAGGCCATGGCCTCGAACGCGTCCCGGGGGAACCCGTCGAGGCGCTCGTCCCCGCCGGCGATCCGGCCGGCGATCGGCGAGACAGCCCGAGCGGCGAAGTCCCGGACGCGGTCGCGCACCTGTTGCACCTCCGGTGGCGAAAGCAGGTCGTGGTACATCCGGTCCGCCACCCGTTCGCAGCCGGGCTCGGGCTCGGCAACCAGGGTGAGGGCGCGCTGTGGGTTCGACGTCATCGGGTTCTCCAGGGGACGCAGGGGATGGTGTCTCCCTTGTGTATCCCGCTTCCCCGCCCCGATGCGGCTCGATCACGATGCTCGACGTCGTCGCCGGCCGGCGCTGTCGCAGTCCGGGATATCCGGACCGTTCAGGCCCGTGTCTCACGCTCGGCGATCGTCACATCGCCTGCGGCGAAGTGTGTCTTCGGCGTCTCCCGCAGCACCACCCGGATGTTGGGCAGCGGCGCGTCCAGGGCCCGGTGCGCCGCCTGGGTCAGTTCGTGGATCAGCCTCCGGAGCTCGTCCGGGCTGCGCCCCTCCGCGATCGTCACGTCGATGAGCGGCATCGTCAGCCTCCCGCCACGGTGACGGTGCCGAGGGTGGTGAAGTGCGCGGCGATGCGCGCCCCCGGCTGCACCGGCACGGCGTCGGTCATGCCGCCGGTGAGCACCACCCACCCTGCCTCGATGGCGAGTCCCCGCTCGGCCAGGGTGTTCACGGCGAAGGCCAGCGCCTCCGCGGGATGTCCGTGTACCGCAGCGCCCGTTGCCGAATCCACCACCTCGCCGTCGATCTCGAGCAGACACGCCTCGAGGGCGAGATCGAGATCCTCCGGCGCGCGGCCGACCGGACCGGTCACGTACCGTCCGGACGAGTTGTTGTCCGCGACGGCGTCCATCATCGAGAACTGGTAGCCGGAGAAGCGGCTGTCGATGATCTCGATCGCGCCGACCACGTGCTCCACCGCGGCCAGTGCGGTCGCGGCCGAGACGCCCGGCCCCTCGAGCCTGCGGCCCATGACGAACGCGATCTCCGGCTCCGCGCGAGCGTGGATCATCTTCTCGCGCGGGACAGGCTCGCCGATCGGCAGGATCATCCTGTCCGTGAGCCACGCGGTGGACGGCGAGTCCACGCCCACCTGCCGTTGCTTTGCCTTAGACGTGACCCCGAGCTTCACGCCGGTGAGCCGCTCGCCGCGGGCGAGCCGCATGCGCAACGCGATGTCCTGCGCGGCGTACGCGGTCCCCAGGTCCAGTCCGTCCCATTCCGCGAGGATCGACGTCTGCGGGGTCGCCGTGTCCTCCGCCCGCAGAAGCACGTCGGCGACGCGGGCCGCGCTCCACGACTGGTCGCTCATTTCTCGTCCTTTCCGCCGAGCACGGCGGTGACGCTGCCGAGCCCGCTGATGTTCGCCACGATGGAGTTGCCCGCCGCCACGGGAAACGCCCTGGTCATGGAGCCGGGAAGCACCACATGCCCCGGTTCGAGGGTGACCCCGAGCGGGCCGACCGTGTTGGCCAGCCACACCAGCGCGTTGAGCGGGGACCCGAGGACGGCTCCGCCGGCTCCCGTCGCCATGAGTTCACCGCCTATGTGGAGTGTGCATCCGATCAGCCTCAGGTCGACGTCACCGAGGGAGACCGGCCGGCTCCCCAGGATCACGCCGCCGGACGAGGCGTTGTCCGCGATGGTGTCGAAGATGCCGATCTTCCAGTCCCGGATCCGCGAGTCGACGATCTCGAGTGCGGGCAGCACGAAGTCCACGGCCCGCGCAGCTTCGGCGGCGGTGACGCCCGGACCGGCCAGCGGCCTGCCGAGCACGAACGCCACCTCGGGCTCGATCCGCGGCTGCAGGAAGCGGCCGGCGGGGATCGGCTGATGCTCGAGGTGGAACATGCTCGCGGTCAGATGCCCGAAATCGGGTTGATCGACACCCATCTGCCGCTGGATCGCGCGGGAGGCCAAGCCCACCTTGTGGCCCTTGACGACATCGCCGGCCAGCGTCCACTGCTCGACCTGCAGCTGTTGGATCCGGTAGGCGAGTTCGATCGACGCGTCGGGATGATCGGGGGTGAGCGGATCGATCGGCTCCCCCGTGCGATACACCTCGAGCAGTCGGTCTGCGGCCTTGTGGGCGGCGGTGTCCATGGCTCCTCTTTTTCGCTTGTCGTGTTCGTGCAGTCGGATCGTGATCAGGAGGCGCGCGGACTCGCCTCCACGAGAGCGGCGGCACTCGGGTCGTCCCGCAGCGGTACGGGACTGCAGTCGTGGGCTTCGGCGATCGCCCGGGTGATCTCGTGCGCGGCGCCGACCACGGCCCGCTCGAGCTGCGGTCGCCGCTGGGCGAAGCGCGTCGCGGGCACGCTCACGCTCACGGCCGCCACGACGGAGCCCAGGTCGTCGCGCACCGGGGCGGCGACGCAGTGCACCTCGGAGACGGTCTCCCCGAGGTCCGCAGCGAAGCCGGCCGAGCGCACACCGGCCAGAGCGTCCAGAAGTGCCTGGGGGTTCGTGGTGGTCGACGGTGTCAGCCGCCGCAACGGACGCATGGCCAGGTACCGGCGCACCTCGATCTCCTCGAGTTGCGCGAGCAGCACCTTGCCCACCGCCGTGGAATGCGCATCCAGGCGCGTCCCGACCCGGGCGCCCTGCACGGTGATGTTGTGATTGCCGAGGATCTTGTCCACGTAGAGGACGTTCCATCGATCCATGACCGCGAGATGAGTTGTCTCTCCGTACTTCTCCACCAGACGCTCGAGGACGGGGGCGGCACAGGACCGGACGTCGACGGTGCCGCGCAGCGTCTCCCCCAGCTCCACGACGCGCCACCCGAGCCGGTAGCGTCCGCGTGCGCGGCACTGGAGCAGCCCCGTGTCGACCAGGCTCGACAGCAGAGCGTGCGCGCTCGATCGGGGAACGTCGATCGCCGCCGCGACCTCGGAGACCCCCCACTCGGGTTGCTGCACCGTGAACAGGTCCAGCACCGGTCCGATCCTCTGCACCGTCTGCAGTGACGCCACGTCCAGGTCCGTCCTTTCGGTCGCGGCGGAGGCCTCGGATGCGCACGGCCCGCCGCCGGATGCTTGTGATCTGGAACACTAGGTCCCCGGAGTGCGGGCGAACATGGCTGCGAATGCACAGAAGGATGACTCCACGCGCACCGAGGGCGCACATCCCGTGGCGCTGCCTTCGGAATCGGCGCGAGACGTGCGCACGCGCGGGGGCCGGCGGGCTACGCGCCCGACGACATCCGCAGGTGCGACACGACGTCCGCGAGGGTCGGGTCGTCGAACTGACCGGCGCGCCGCATGGCGACGCCCCCGCGGGCCGTGCGGACCCAGCGCCTCGTCACGGGCACGGCCCTCGGGACCTTCGCGGTGGCGGCGGCCTGCGGCCCGGCGCCGGCCGCCCGGGCGTAGGGCTCAGGCCTCGAGCACGTGCCCCTTGCGCTCCGGCAGCGTGAAGGCGGCGACGGCGGCGAGCACGAACGCCGCCGCGAACACCCCGAACACGAGGGCGTTGCCGCCGCCGGTGAGCAGCCAGGGCACGAGCAGCGGCGCCACGATCGACGCAATGCGCCCGAACGCGGCCGCCGCGCCGGTCCCGGCGGCGCGCACCGACGTCGGATACAGCTCCGGTCCGATCGCGTAGAGCGCCCCCCAGGCGCCGAGGTTGAAGAACGACAATGCCATTCCGGCGGCGACGATCTCGGTGGGCGTGTCGGCCAGCCCGAACAGGCCCGCGGCCGCGGCCGAGCCGACGAGGAAGCTCGCCAGGGTTGCGCGGCGCCCCCACACCTCGATCAGCCACGCCGCGACGGCGTATCCCGGCAGCTGCGCGAGCGTGATGATCAGCGTGTACTGGAAGGACTTCACCAGGTCGAAGCCCTGGTTCACCAGCAGGCTCGGCAGCCAGATGAAGGCCCCGTAGTACGAGAGGTTGATGCAGAACCACACCGTCCACAGGGCGGCGGTGCGCCGCCGCAACCGCGGCGACCAGATCGACTCGGCGCTCGTCTCCGTGAGCACCGGACGCGACGTCTCCTCCGCGTCCGTCGGCGCCGCGACGCCGGCGGACATCTCGAAGGACCGCACGGCCTTCTCCGCCTCGGCGTAGCGGCCCCGGCGCTCGAGGTATCGCACGGATTCGGGTAGTCCGAACCGCACGACCACCGCGTACAGGGTGGGGACGATTCCCACGGCCAGCGCCCAGCGCCAGCCGTCGTCGCCGAGGGGGATCACGAAGTAGCCGATGAGGGCCGCGAGGATCCATCCGGCCGCCCAGAACGCCTCGAGCGCGACGACCATGCGACCCCGCTGCCGGCGCGGCGCGTACTCACTGACGAGGGTCGACGCGACGGGAAGCTCGGCGCCGAGACCCAGGCCGACGACGAACCGCAACACGATCAGCACCGCGACGGAGCCGGCGAGCGCCGCCGCGCCGGTGGCCAGGCCGTACACCAGCAGTGTCACCGCGAACACCTGGCGCCGGCCGATCCGGTCGGCGAGCAGCCCACCGACCGCGGCTCCGACTGCCATTCCGACGAAGCCGATCGACCCGATCCACGACAGCTGGGTCGCGCTCAGATTCCACTGCACGGCCAGGGCGGCCATCACGAAGGAGATGAGCCCGACATCCATGGCGTCGAGTGCCCAGCCCACACCGGAGCCGAGCAGCAGCCTGCCGTGTCTGCGGGTCAGCGGCAGCTCGGCGAACCGCTCGGTGCGCGTGGTCATCGACCGAAAGCTATCCCCGCCGCCGCGGTGCCCGCTGGGCTCGCCGGTTCAGCCGCGGGCGGCCTCCTCGAGCGGTGCGATCTCGATCCTGCGCATCTGCAGCATCGCCTCGGTGACCCGCCGCCCCACCTCGGGGCCGGTGTCGGAGAGCAGCTCGAAGAGCCGTCGCGGCACCACCTGCCAGGACAGCCCGAACCGATCCTTCAGCCAGCCGCACTGGCTCTCTTCCCCCCCCTCGGTGAGAGCGTTCCAGTAGTGGTCGACCTCGTCCTGGTCGGCGCAGTCGATCTGGAACGACACCGCCTCGGTGAACGAGAACTCCGGGCCGCCGTTGAGCGCGACGTAGCGCTGGCCGTCGAGTTCGAAGTCGACGGTCATGACGGTGCCGGCCGGCTTGGGCCCGGTGTCCTGGTAGTACGTGGTGCTCAGGATGCGCGAGCGGGGAAACACGCTGGTGTAGAACTTGGCGGCCTCTTCGGCCTCGGTGTCGAACCACAGGAACGGGGTGATCTTCGGCATCGCCTTCTCCTTGCTCGGTGGATGACGGCGCCCTGTCGGCGTCACAGATATCGACCCGGGCCGACGCCGGAACTCATCGCGGCCGCGGTCCGGAGCGTGCATCCGTTTCGGGATGCCGACAGCCTTTCCGGCCGGCCGGAACCGGTGTCAGGTTCCGGAAAGAGGTGTCAGGTCGCTGCCGTCCGTGAGATCACGGACCTCCGCGTACCGGGCGCGCACGGCCGGGACCGGGTCCGCCTCGTAGCGCCGCACGCCGCCACCCTCCCACCGGGGTGGTTCGGTGCCGCCGGCCAGCACCCAGGCGGCCTGCCGGGCCGCGCCGGCTGCGACGTACTCGCCCGGCTCCGGCACCTCCACCGGGACCCCGAGGATGCCGGGCGCGAGTTCGCGCAGCGCCCGGGAACGGGCGCCGCCGCCGACGAGCAGCACCCGCCGCACCGGCACGCCCTGCGCGGTGATGTGGTCGAGACCGTCCGCGAGCGAGCACAGCAGTCCCTCCACGGCCGCGCGCGCCAGGTGTTCCCGTGTCGAATTCGTCAGGTGCAGGCCGTGGATCGCGCCCGTGGCGCCGGGCCGGTTGGGGGTGCGCTCGCCCTCGAGGTACGGCACCAGCACGAGACCGCCGGCGCCGGGCGGGGCCGACAGCGCGAGCCGCGACAGTTCGTCGTGGTCGACCCCGAGCAGCGCGGCCGTGGCGTCGAGGACCCGCGCCGCGTTGAGGGTGCACACGAGCGGCAGGTGCCGGCCGGTGGCGTCGGCGAAGCCGGCGACGAGCCCGGACGGATCGCGGCTCGGGGTGGCCGAGACGGCCGAGACCACGCCCGAGGTGCCGACGGAGACGATCACGTCGCCCTCGTGCGCGCCGAGGGCGAGGGCCGCGGCGGCGTTGTCCCCGGCACCGGGTCCGAGTGCGGCGCCCGCGACCGTCTCCCCGACCCGTTCGGCCGGTCCGGCCACCCGGGGCAGCACGGGCCGGCGGCCACGCAGCGCGAGGTCGAGCAGGTCGGTGCGGTAGGAGCCGTCGGCGGCACTGTAGTAGCCGGTGCCGCTGGCGTCGCTGCGGTCGGTGACGAGCGCGCCGACGCCGGAGGCTCCCGCGAGCTGCCACGTGAGCCAGTCGTGCGGCAGGCACAGTGCCGCAGCGCGGTCGGCGTGGCCCGGTTCGTGGTCGGCGAGCCAGCGCGCCTTGGCGACGGTGATCGCGGCGAGCGGCACCACCCCCACGGCGTCGGCCCACGCCTGCCCGCCGCCGAGGTCGGCGACGAGGTCGGCGGCGGCCGCGGCCGAGCGGGTGTCGTTCCACAGCAGCGCCTGGCGCACCACCGTCCCGGTCTCGTCGAGGGTCACCAGCCCGTGCTGCTGACCGCCGACCGACACCGCGGCGACGTCGTCGAGCCCGCCCGCGGCGGCGACGGCGCGGTCGAGGGCGTCTGCCCAGGCGCGCGGGTCGACCTCGGTGCCGTCGGGATGCGGGGCACGGCCCTCCCGCACGACGTGACCGGTGCGCGCGTCGCAGACGAGCACCTTGCAGGACTGGGTGGACGAGTCGATCCCGGCGACGAGCGTCACCTCTGCTCCTTCGGGTCGGCGTCCCGCTCCCCGCGGGTCGGCAGGTCCGCACCCGGGCGCGCGACGGTGAGCGCCGCGGTGCGCGCGGCGACGTCGAGGGCCGCGCGCAGCGCGTCCGGTTCGATTCCGTGCAGGCCCTCGCGGTCGCCGAGCAGTTCCTGCGTCCACAGGGCGTCGAGCAGACCGGCCATGAATGCGTCGCCGGCGCCGACGGTGTCGACGACCTCGACGGGGTGCGCGGCGACGTCGACGGCGCCGGACCGCGCGACGGCGACGGCACCGCCCGCGCCGAGGGTCACCGCGACGAGCGCCGGGCCGAGGGCGAGCCACTCCTGCGCGACGTCGCGGGGGTCGCGGTCGGGGGCGAACCAGCGCAGGTCCTCGTCGCTGGCCTTGACGACGTCGGCGCCCGCGACGAAGCGGGTGATGCGGTCGCGGGTGCGCGGGTCGTCGCCGACGAGGGCGGGCCGGACGTTGGGGTCGTAGCTGATGGTCGCGGTGGGCACGTGCCGGTCGAGCAGCGCGGCGACGGCCTCGCAGCCGGGTTCGAGCAGGGCCGCGATCGACCCGGTGTGCACGTGCCCTGCGCCGGGCTCCGGGCGTGGATCCGGCAGTTGCCACTCGAGGTCGAACTCGTAGGTGGCGGCGCCGTTCTCGTCCAGGGTGGCGGTCGCCGTGGGGGTGCGCGGCGCGGTGCTGCTGCCGGCGGCGAGCCGCACCGAGGAGTCGGCGAGGTGGCGAACGATGCGGCGGCCCCGGTCGTCGTCGCCGATGTGGGTGACGAATTCGACGTCGCGGCCCAGGCGGCCGAGGCCGACGGCGACGTTGAGCGGGCTGCCGCCGACGTGTTCGACGGGCCGGGCCGGGCCGCGCCGGACGATGTCGACGAGGGCCTCGCCGAGGACGAGGACGTGCCCGTTCACGATCCGACCCTGCTGCGGAGGGCCTCGAGCGTGGCGCGGGCGCCGTTGCGGTGCAGGGAGTCGAGCGCCCACCGGTAGGCGTCCACGAACCGCGGCTCGTCGGCGAGATCACCGAAGACGGAGCGGTTCTCGAGGAAGGCGGTCGGATTCCCGCGCTGGCTGCGGGCGAGGGGTCCGAGGGTGCCGGCGAGCCGGTCGACGACCTCGATGCGTTCGCCGGCCTCGTCGGTGCCCTCGGCGTAGCGGGCCCAGCTGGCCACGACGGCGGCGGCCAGGCGCACCGACCCGCCCGTCGCGAGGTTCTCCCGCACGACGGGCAGCAGCCATTTCGGGATGCGGTCGGAGGATTCGGCGCACAGCCGGGCGACGGTGTCGCGGATCTCGGGGTTGGCGAAGCGCTCGATCAAGGTGCGCTTGTACTGCGCGAGATCGATGCCGGGCACCGGACGCAAGGTGGGGGTGGCCTCGGCGTCCATGTACTCGAGCAGGAACTCCGCGAACAACGGGTCCTGCGCGGCCTCGTGCACGTAGCGGTAGCCGCACAGGTGCGCGAAGTAGGCCAGTGCCTGGTGACTCGCGTTGAGCAGGCGCAGTTTCATCAGTTCGTACGGGGCGACGTCGTCGACGAGTTGCACCCCGACCTCGTCGAATGCCGGACGGCCGCAGGAGAAGTCGTCCTCGAGTACCCAGGAGGTGAACGGCTCGGCGACGACGGGCCAGCGATCCCGGACGCCGAAGCGGGCGTCGAGTTCGGAGGCGATGTCGTCGGTCGTGACCGGGGTGATGCGGTCGACCATCGAGTTGGGGAACCGGGTGTGCTCGCGCATCCAGTCGGCGAGACCGGGGTCGACGAGCGCGGCGAAGGACGTGAAGGCCCGCCGCGCGACGGTGCCGTTGCCCTCGATGTTGTCGCAGGACATGATCGTCGGCGACGGCAGTCCGCGCTCGCGGCGGCGCGCGAGGGCGGCGGTGACGAACCCGAAGACGGTGGCGGGCGCATCGGGGTGCTCGACGTCGCGGCGGACGGCGGGGTCGTCGACGTCGAACTCGCCGGTGTCGTGGCGGATGTTGTAGCCACCCTCGGTGACGGTGAGCGAGACGATGCGCGTGGTGGGCGCCGCGATCAGCTCGATCACCGCCTCGGGATCCTCGGGTGCGTAACGGTAGTCGACGATCGAACCGATCACCCGCGGTTCCCATGTGCCGTCGGGGTGGCGCAGGATCAGGGTGTAGAGGCCGTCCTGGGCGGCGAGGGCGTGGCGCATGCGGCGGTCGCCGGGCATGACGCCGACACCGCAGATGCCCCAGTTGCGGGCGCCCGCGCCTTCGAGCAATCGGTCGACGTACATCGCCTGATGGGCACGATGGAATCCGCCGACCCCGAAATGCACGATGCCGACGCCGATGTCGCGGCGCGGGTACGCCGGGCCGGGGACGGGCAGGGCGGTCAGGGCGTTCTCCCCCAGGTCCATGTCGGGGCTCCTTACGTGTCGTCGCCGGGGTGGACCCGCACGACGGTCTTGATGTTGCCGGGTGTCCGGTCGGATTCGAGTGCTTCGGCCGCCCGCTCGAGCGGGAACCGGGCGGTGACCATCGCGTCGAGGTCGACGCGGCCGGTGGCGGCGAGGGCGACGGCCGTCGGCCAGGTGTGGGCGTACCGGAAGACGCCGGTGAGGACCAGCTCACGGTTCTGGATCAGCTGGACCGGCAGGTTCATCGTCTCGGCGCCGGAGCCGACGAGGACGACGGTGCCGGCGGGCCGCACGGCCCGCATCGCGGTGGCGACCGCGGCGGGGGCGCCGGAGGCGTCGATGTAGGCGTCGACGTGCAGGTCGGTGACGTCGTCGGTGCGCGGGTCGAGGGCGGCGGTCGCCCCGAACTTCCGGGCCAGCGCGCGACGGTCCGCGTCGAGGTCGGTGACGACGACGTCGGTGGCGCCGAAGGCGCGGGCGACCTGCGCGGTGACGATGCCGATGGGGCCGGCGCCGGTGACGAGCACCCGGGATCCGGCGGTGACGCCCGCCTTGCGGACGGCGGCGATGCCCACGGACAGCGGTTCGCAGAGGGCGGCCGCGTCGTCGGAGACGGCGTCGGGGACGGGATGGGCGAATTCCGCCCCGATGGTGACGTAGTCGCAGAAGGCGCCGTCGACGGGCGGGGTGGCGTAGAACCGCATGTGCGGGCAGAGGTTGTAGCGCCCGCGCCGGGTTTCCTCGGTGGTCGGGTCGGGTCGCTGCGGCTCGATCGACACGCGCTGCCCGATCCGTTCGGCGGGGACGCCGGCACCGACCGCGGCGATCGTGCCGGAGGCCTCGTGGCCGAGGACGAGCGGGGCCTCGACGACGAATTCACCGATGCGGCCCTCGCGGTAGTAGTGCGTGTCCGATCCGCACACGCCGACCGTGGTGACCCGGACGAGCACGTCGCCGGGTGCGGGTTCGGGGACCGGGCGCTCGCGCATCTCGATCCGTCCGGGTTCGACCAGAACGGCGGCGCGCATGCGCTCCGGGATCGACGGGGGTGTTGTGTGGGTCACAGTGCCGATGCTAGCGTACTGAGCAGATGAACGCACCCATGAGCATTTGCTCACGCTCCACCGACTTCGCCGGTTCCCCGGCCCGAGTCCCTCCGACCCAGGAGATGACGTGACCGTCCCCCACGCGACGAACCCGCCCGCGGCCACCGCGGCACCGGAGGATCTGCGCCTGGCGTTGCGCGCCGCGACGCTGTACTACCTCGACGGCCTCACCCAGGCCGAGGTCGCGACGCGCCTGGGCGTCTCCCGCCCGACGGCGGGACGGCTCGTCGCCCGGGCCCGGGCCCAGGGCCTGGTGCGCATCGAGGTGAACGTGCCGGCCAACCTGCGCGACGACCTGCACGCCGACGAGGAACGCGCGCTCGAGGAGCGTTTCGGCCTGCTCGAGGCCGTCGTCGTCGGCGACGGGGTGGACGCAGCCGGCCCGCTCGACGAGGCCGCCAGCTTCGCGGGCGTCGGACGGGCCGCCGCCGCCCTGATCAGCCGGCGGATCCGCGCGACCGACACCCTCGGGTTCACGTGGGGGCCGGAGACCGTGGCCGTCGCGCAGGCCCTCCCGCCGGGCGGGGCCGCATGCGCGACGATCGTCCAGCTCGACGGCGCCGTCACCACCTCCGACTACCAGACCGGCGCCGAGTACGTGCTCGGGCGCTGCGCGGAACAGTTGCAGGCCAAGATGGTCCGGCTCCCGGTCCCCCTGTACGCCGACCCCGCGACGGTCGCGTCCCTGCGGGCCGACTCCATGATCTCCCGCGCCCTGGACGTCGGCCGCCGCGCCGACATGATGATGTTCGGTGTGGGGGCGGTGTCCACGTCGACCACCTTGTTCGAGGGCAGCTATCTCGACACCGCCATGCTCGACACCCTCACCGACCTCGGCGCGGTCGGGGAGATCGCGGGACGGTTCTTCCACGCCGACGGCACGGCCGTGGGCGGGGATCTCGACCGTCGCGCCGTGTCGGTCTCGCTCGACGACATCCGCGCCTGCCCGGCCGCGGTCCTCGTCACCGGCGGGGCCGCCAAACACCAGGCCGCGCTGGGAGCGCTGCGCGGCGGCCTGGTCACCATGCTCGTATGCGACATCGAGTGCGCACGTTGGCTACTCGACCGATGACACCACCGGAGAGACCGGAGAAGAGGCGACGATCGGTGAACAGATCCAGAAGAACCACCCGCATGCTGGCGGCCGGGGCCGGGGCGCTCAGCCTCACGCTCAGCGGCTGCGCCGGCGCCGGCTCGCTCGGCGCCTCCGACCAGACCGTCACCATCGCGATGGTGTCGAACTCCCAGATGCAGGACGCCCAGCAACTCGCCGCCCAGTTCGAGGCCGAGAACCCGGACATCGACCTGCGGTTCGTCACCCTCTCGGAGAACCAGGCCCGCGCGAAGATCACGGCCTCCACCGCGATGGGCGGCGGCGAGTTCGACGTGGTGATGATCAGCAACTACGAGACACCGCAGTGGGCGGCGAACGGGTGGCTGACCAACCTCTCCGAGTACGCCCGGCAGACGGAGGGCTACGACGAGGACGACTTCATTCCCACCCTGCGCGACTCGCTGTCCTACGAGGGCGACATGTACTCGGTGCCGTTCTACGGCGAGTCGTCGTTCCTGATGTACCGCAAGGACCTGTTCGAGCAGGCCGGGATCGTCCTGTCCCCCACCCCCACCTGGGACGAGGTTGCCGCCGCCGCCGCCCGGCTCGACACCCCCGACACCGCCGGGATCTGCCTGCGCGGCAAGCCCGGCTGGGGTGAGGTGCTCGCCCCGCTGAACACCGTGATCAACACCTTCGGCGGCCGCTGGTACGACGAGGACTGGAACGCGCAGCTCACCAGCCCCGAGGTCGTCGAGGCGGTGCAGTTCTACGTCGACCTGGTCCGCGAGCACGGCCAGCCCGGCGCCGCCACGAGCGGTTTCAGCGAATGCGCCACGCAGCTTGCGCAGGGCCGGGTCGCGATGTGGTACGACTCCACCTCGGCGGTCTCCACCCTCGAGGACCCGGCGTCGAGCAACGTCGTCGGAAAGATCGGGTACGCCCCGGCACCGATCCGGGTCAAGGACGACGCGGGCTGGCTCTACAGCTGGTCGCTCGGCATCCCCGTCGACAGCGACAACGCGGACTCCGCGTGGCGGTTCGTCTCGTGGATGACGAGCAAGGAGTACCTGCGCACCGTCGGGGAGACCCTCGGCTGGGAGCGGGTACCGCCGGGCAGCCGGCTGTCGACCTACGAGATCCCCGAATACCGCGAGGCCGCAGCCGCATACGGGCCGCTCACCCTCGAGTCCATCGAGAGCGCGACGCCGGACGCCCCGACGGTCGAGCCGGTGCCCTACACCGGTGTCCAGTTCCTGGCCATCCCCGAGTTCCAGGACCTCGGAACCCGGGTGAGCCAGCAGATCAGCGCCGCGATCGCGGGCCAGAAGACCGTCACCGAGGCACTGGAACAGGCGCAGGAGTACGCCGACGTGGTCGGCGCCACCTACCGAGAGGATCAGCGATGACAACCCTGGCGGTCGGCGCCTCCACCGCCGACGACTCGGAGCGCATCCGCCGGGTGCGCGACGCCAAGAGCGACGCGGTCTCCCGCGCGGAGGGCTGGCGCCGACGCGGGCCCCTGCTGCCTGCCCTGATCTTCATGATCGTGGTGACCCAGATCCCGTTCGTGTTCACCCTCTACTACTCGACGCAGTCGTGGAACCTGGTGCGCCCGGGCTCACGCAGCTTCGTCGGCCTGCAGAACTACGCGGACGTCTTCCGCGACAGTCAGTTCCGCGAGGTGGCGGTCAACACCGTGGTCCTCATCGTCGGCACGGTGCTGATCTCCGTCGTGCTGGGCCTGCTCCTCGCGCTGCTGCTCGACCGGGTCTTCCTCGGCCGCGGCATCGTTCGCACCCTGCTCATCACCCCGTTTCTCGTCACCCCCGTCGCCGGCGCACTGATCTGGAAGACCGCGATGTTCGACCCGGTGTTCGGCATCGTCAACTTCGTGCTCTCCCCGTTCGGCGTGGGGCAGATCGACTGGGTCAGCCGCTACCCGCTCGCCGCGGTGATGGCGAACCTGGTGTGGCAGTGGACCCCGTTCATGATGCTGCTCATCCTGGCCGGTCTGCAGTCGATGCCGCGGGACATCCTCGAGGCCGGGCGGGTCGACGGGGCGGGCGCCTTCGCCCTGTTCCGCGAGCTGACGCTGCCGCACCTGCGGCGGTTCATCGAACTCGGCGCCGTGCTCGGCGCGATCCACCTGGTCAACACGTTCGACGCCATCTACATGATGACCCAGGGCGGACCGGGCACCGCGAGTTCCAACCTGCCCTTCTACATCTATCAGCGCGCGTTCCTCGGCTTCGACATCGGCCAGGCCGCCGCCATGGGCGTGGTGGTCGTCGTCGCCACCATCGTCGTGGCCACCGTCGCGCTGCGGCTGATCTTCACATCGTTCACCGGCAAGGAGGAGGCCGCCTGATGAGCACCACCGCCCCCACCGCACAACAGGTTCCCACACCGGAGACCGTCCCGGTTGGAACCCGGAAACGCAAGCACCGCAAGGCCAATCCGTGGGGCGTCGTCGCCTGGATCGCCGCCCTGGGGTTCTTCTTCCCCGTGTTCTGGATGGTGCTCACCGCCTTCAAGCAGGAGGCCGACGCCTATTCCGATCCGCCGAAGTTCTCCTTCACGCCCACCCTCGACCAGTTCCGCGCCGTGTTCGACACCGGAGTCGGTGTCAGCCTGCTCAACTCGGCGTTCGCCACGGGCGTGTCGACGATCCTCGTCCTGCTGCTCGGCGTGCCCGCCGCGTTCGCCCTGTCGCTGCGGCCGGTGCGCAAGACCAAGGACGCCCTGTTCTTCTTCATCAGCACGAAGATGCTGCCGATCGTCGCCGCGATCATCCCGCTGTACGTGATCGTCGCGAACATCGGTCTGCTCGACAACATCTGGGCACTGATCATCCTCTACACCGCGATGAACCTGCCGATCGCGGTGTGGATGATGCGCTCGTTCTTCCTCGAGGTGCCGGGCGAGCTGCTCGAGGCCGCGAGCATGGACGGCGCGAACCTGTGGACGTCGGTGCGGGAGGTGATCCTGCCGCTCGTCTCGCCCGGCATCGCCGCCACCGCCCTGATCTGCGTCATCTTCTCCTGGAACGAGTTCTTCTTCGCCGTGAACCTCACGGCGGTGCAGGCGCAGACCATTCCCGTGTTCCTCGTCGGCTTCATCACCGGCGAGGGCCTGTACTGGGCCCGCCTGTCCGCGGCCGCCACGATGGCGGCGCTGCCCGTCGTCCTGGCCGGCTGGCTCGCCCAGAACAAGCTCGTGCGCGGCCTGTCGTTCGGCGCGATCAAGTAACTCCCCCACTCACTTTCCGAAGGAACCGTCATGGCCGAGATCACCTACCGCAACGCGTCGTGCCTCTACGAGAACTCCGACACCCTCGCCGTCGACTCCCTGAACCTGGACATCCAGGACGGAGAATTCGTCGTCCTGGTCGGGCCGTCCGGCTCCGGCAAGAGCACCGCCCTGCGAATGCTCGCCGGGCTCGAGGACATCGACGAGGGCTCGATCAGCATCGGCGGCCGCGACATGGTCGGCGTGCCGTCGAAGGATCGTGACATCGCAATGGTCTTCCAGAACTACGCCCTCTACCCGAACAAGACCGTCGCCGAGAACATGGGCTTCGCGCTGAAGATGCGCGGCGTCGGCGCCGACGAACGGCGCCGCAAGGTCGAACAGGCGGCGAAGCTGCTCGACCTCACCGACTACCTGGACCGCAAACCCGCCAAGCTCTCCGGCGGGCAGCGCCAGCGCGTCGCGATGGGCCGCGCGATCGTCCGCGAACCGCAGGTGTTCTGCATGGACGAACCGCTGTCCAACCTCGACGCCAAGCTGCGCGTGCAGACCCGCACCCAGATCGCCGCGCTGCAGCGGCGTCTCGGCACCACCACCGTGTACGTCACGCACGATCAGGTCGAGGCGATGACCATGGGCGACCGGGTGGCGGTGCTGCGCGGCGGCAAGCTCCAGCAGTTCTCCTCCCCCACCGAGCTGTACGACCGGCCCGCGAATGCGTTCGTCGCCGGGTTCATCGGCTCGCCCGCAATGAACCTGCTCGACGCGCGGATCGTCGACGGCGGCGTGCAGATCGGCAGCACCGTCGTCGACGTCGAACGCGACCGCATCGCCTCGCTGCACCGCGCCGGCCTCGAGACCGTCACCGTCGGGATCCGGCCCGAACAGCTCGAGATCACGGACGGCGACGGCGTCGAGACCATCGTCGAACTCGTCGAGGAACTCGGCAGCGAGTCGTACGTGTACACCCGCGTCGCGCGCAGCGACACCCCCCTCGTCGCACGCTCGCTCACCCGCACCCCGGCCCGGCTGGCGGACACGATCCGGCTGCGCAAGCGGGAGGGCACGGTGCACCTGTTCCATCCGGCGACCGGTGAACGCGTCGGCGACTGACCCTCCGGCTGTACACCCGCGCCGGAACCGGCGGTACACCCGCGCCGAAACCGGCGGTGGTCGGTACGGTCGGGGCGTGCTCTTCTCGACGATCGTTGCCACCTCGCAGGCCGTCGGTGCCACCCGGTCGCGGCGGGCCAAGGTGGAGGAACTGCGCGCCCTCCTCGCCGTCCTCGACCCCGGGGAGGTCGAGCCCGTGGTGTCGTGGCTGGCGGGTGAGCCACGTCAGGGCCGGATCGGCGTGGGATGGCGCACCCTCGCCGGATCCCGCATCGACCCGTCCGAGGAGCCGTCGCTGACCGTCGTCGACGTCGACCGGGCCTTCACCGAGCTCGCCGGTCTGTCCGGGACCGGCTCGACGGGGCGGCGGCGCGAACTGCTCGCCGGTCTGCTCGGCGCGGCCACCGCCGAGGAGCAGGATTTCCTGGTGCGGCTGCTGACCGGCGACCTGCGGCAGGGCGCGCTCGACGGGGTGATGACCGACGCGGTGGCCGCCGCGGCCGGGCTGCCGGCCGAGACGGTGCGCCGGGCGTTCATGCTCTCCGGCCGGCTGCCCGCAACCGCGGCGGCCGGGCTCGGCGGCGGCGCGGACGCGCTCGCCGCCTTCCGGCTGGAGGTGGGCCGGCCGATCCGGCCCATGCTCGCCGCCCCGGCCCAGTCCCTCGCCGGTGCCCACAGCGAGTTCGGCGGCGAGGTCAGCGTCGAGTACAAGCTCGACGGCGTCCGCATCCAGGTGCACCGCCGGGGCGGGACGGTGCGGGTGTTCACCCGCACGTTGCGGGAGATCACCCGCAGCGTCCCCGAACTCGTGGAGCTGGTCGCGACGCTGCCCTGCACGTCGGTCGTGCTCGACGGCGAGACCCTGGCACTCGACCCTGCGGGCCGGCCCCGGCCGTTCCAGGAGACGATGAGCCGGTTCGGTGCCGAGTCCGCGCACGAGCTGATGCTGCACCCGTACTTCTTCGACTGCCTGCACCTCGACGGCACCGACCTGCTCGACGCGCCGCTCACCGAGCGTCTCGACGCTCTGCGGCGGGTCGCGCCGAACCATCGGATCCCGGGCGTGCTGCGGCCGGACGCGGCCACCGCCGACGCCCAGTTCGACGCCGCCCTCGCCGCCGGGCACGAGGGCGTCGTCGTCAAGGACCTCACCGCGCCCTACGCGGCGGGCCGGCGCGGCCGCGCCTGGCAGAAGGTCAAACCGGAGCACACCCTGGACCTGGTGGTACTCGGCGCCGAGTGGGGTTACGGCCGTCGCGCCGGCTACCTGTCCAATCTCCATCTGGGCGCGCGGGATCCGGACGGCGGCGAGCCGATCATGGTCGGCAAGACGTTCAAGGGACTGACCGACGCCCTGCTGCAATGGCAGACCGAGGAGCTCCCGCGACACGAACGCAGCCGCGACGCGCACACCGTGTACCTGCGTCCGGAGCTGGTCGTGGAGATCGAACTCGACGGCGTACAGGTCAGCCCCCGCTACCCCGGCGGGGTGGCGCTGCGCTTCGCCCGTGTGCTGCGCTACCGCCCCGACAAGACCGCCGCCGAGGCGGACACCGTCGACGCGGTGCGCGCACTGTTACCGGGGACGGATTCCGTTCCGCAGCAACCACTTCCGTCCCATCACGGAAGTTCGTGACCGGTCAGGCCCGACCCTGGGCGAGTGCGTCGACCGCGGCCGCGTACATGGTGGACTTGATGGCACCGAGGGTGCCGGGGTCCTTCCCCGCGAGCGGGGTGACGAGTTCGACGGCGGCGTCGAGGACGCCGTCCGCGCCCGCCGTGCGGTCGACCAGACCGGCGGCCTCGGCCTCGAGACCGCCGTAGCGGCGACCGGTGGTCATCGCCGTGACCGCGGTCTGCGGGGTCAGCTTGGCCTGGATCAGCGCGGCCATGCCCGGCGTGAACGGGATGTGGATGTCGACCTCGGGGAAGCAGTAGTAGCCCCGGTCCGCGCGCATCACCCGGTAGTCGTGCGCGATCGCGAGCATGGCACCCGCCCCGAACGCGTGCCCGACCACGGCGGCGACCGTCGGCAGCGGGAAGGTGAGGATGCGGCCGAAGAGCGCCTGCACCCGGCCGACGTACCACTGCGCCCGATCACCGTGAGCTGTCAGCCATTCCAGGTCCAGGCCGTTGGAGTAGAACTTCCCCGTCGCCGTGGTGACGAGTGCGTGCGCGTTCTGCTGCACTTCGTCGAGGAGCCGGTCGACGGTGTCGAGCCAGTCGGGAGAGAACCGGTTCTCGTCGTCGCCGAGGTCGAGGACGGCGATCTTGTCCCGGTAGGTCAGAGTGACGGTCATCGCGAGCCTTTCGTGTGGCCGCCGCGCCCGGATGGCGCGGGCGGAGGATCGAGGGCGAGCACCGCGCGGACCGCGGCCTCGAGACGGTGGCGCATGGCCGCGTCGGGGACACGCCCGCGCCGGAGCAACAGACCTGTCGGCAGACCGACGACACAGTCCTCGACGACCGCGACCGCGCGCGCGTCGCCGCGGCCCCACAACGCCCGGGACAGGCGGACGAGCAGCGCGACCACAATCGAATCGAGCCGCCCCAGCTCTGCGGCGACGTCCGCCGGCGGGTCGGACCCGAGCAACTCCTCGCGCCGGACGGTGAGCAGGAGGCGCGAGGACTCGGGGAACAGGGCGGCGAACGCCGCGGGGGCATCGGCGGCGGCGACGACGGCGTCGATCCCCCGGTCCGGCGTCGACGCGGAGCCGAGAACCTCGTCGACCGCCGCGCGCTGCAGGTCGAGGAAGCGGTGGGCCGCGCGCAACCAGGCCCGGCCGACCAGCCCACCGCGGGAGCCGAAGGCGTGATACAGAGCCCCGTTCGACATCCCCGTGGCCGCGGCGACCGCACGCAGCGTCACCGCGCTCGCACCACCGGCCACCACCAGATTCTCGGTGGCGTCGAGAACCTCGTCGAGGTCGTGGATGCGGGGCCGGGGCACAGCGGGACCATAACAGAACGCATGCTCTATTACCAGCGGGTAACCGAACGGGGCGCCCGGCCGGACACGGGACACCGTGCGCCTTCCGGACCGCGGTCCCGGTGAGCGGAACCCGCGCTGCCGTCCCCCGCTTCGGACCGGGAGAATCCGCGTCCGACACCACCGAGGAGGCAAGCATGGAGACCGCCGGCCGTTTCGAGAACAAGGTCGCCTTCGTCACCGGCGCGGCGCGCGGTCAGGGCCGCGCCGAGGCCGTGCAGTTCGCCCGCGAGGGCGCCGACATCATCGCGATCGACGCGTGCACCGACTTCGCCTCGACCGCCTACCCGGGCGCCACGGAGGAGGATCTCGCGGAGACGGTGCGGTTGGTCGAGAAGACGGGCCGTCGCATCGTCGCCACGACCGCGGACGTGCGGGACTTCGACGCGCTGTCGCGGGCGCTGGCCGACGGCGTCGAGCAGCTCGGCCGCCTCGACGTGGTGGTCGCGAACGCCGGCATCTGCTCGGGCGCGCTGTCGTGGGAGATCACCCTCGAGCAGTGGCGGGAGACCGTCGACGTCAACCTCACCGGCGTGTTCCACACCGCGAAGGCCGCCGTGCCCTACCTGATCGAGCAGGGCGAGGGCGGGGCGGTCGTCTTCACCAGCTCCGTCTCGGGGCTCAAGGGCACCCCCTTCACCGGCCACTACGTCGCGACCAAGCACGGCATCACCGGCCTGGCGAAGACGATGGCGAACGAACTGGGCGAGCACCGGATCCGGGTCAACACCGTCCACCCGGCCGGCGTGGAGACCGGCATGAAGGTCAGCGACCTGCACCCGCTCATCGCGAAGTACGCGACCACCCTGGGCCCGATCTACATGAACTCGCTGCCCTACGAGATCCTGCAGCCCGAGGACGTCGCGGCCGTCGTCGCGTGGGTGTGCTCCGACGAGGCGAAGTACATCACCGGCGCGCAGATCCCCGTCGACCTGGGGAACCTGATCCGCTGAACCCGCTGCCGGTGGGCCGAATGTCACACCGCTTCGATCTGATCGAACGCATGTCACATTCGGCCACCCCCGTCCCCCGGCGGATACCCTCCGGAGGGTGACCTGGTCCCTGGAGTTGGTTCCCACCGCCGTCGGGGTGACCCTGCTCGTCGGGACGACGACCGCGGTGCTGTGGGGCTACCGCGCCCCGCATCACTTCGCGCCGGCGGTCGCGGTGCTGCGGGGCGCCGTGCAACTCGCCCTGATCAGTGTGGTGCTGTCCGGGGTGATCACGAGTCCCGTCTGGGTGGGGGCCGCGCTGCTGGTCATGTTCACCGTCGCCGCTGCCACCGCATCCCGCCGGATCGGCTGGAGCCCGGGGCACGTGGCCCTCGTATCCGGTGCGATGGCGCTCGGGATCGCCGTGACGCTCACGATCGTCTTCGTCACCGGCGCCATCGAGTTCTCCCCGCGGTACGTCCTGGCCATCGGCGGCATCGTCGTCGGCAACGCGATGACCATCGCGACCCTCGCGGGGCGGCGCTTCACGGAACTGACCGGGGACAACTGGGACACGGTCGAGGGCTGGCTCGCGCTCGGTGCGACGCCGCGGCAGTCCACCCGCGAGCTCACGCGACTGGCCGTCCACTCGGCGCTGATCCCGTCGACCGACCAGACCAAGACCACCGGGCTGGTGACGCTGCCGGGTGCCTTCGTCGGCGCGATCTTCGGAGGTGTGTCCCCGCTCGAGGCCGGACGCTTCCAGATCGTGGTGCTCGCCGCGATCATGGCCGCCGGAACGATCACCGCCGTCGTCCTCGTCTCCGGTCTGGCACCGGTCCGTACCCGGCCCGGCCTGCCGGACTGACCTCCCACTGCGCACCCCGGAACCGGAGGCCGGTGGGCGTAGGATCGCAGGCAACCACTCGGTGCACGTTCGGTCGCCGCAGGGAGCGAGGATGGGCACGTCGACGGTGCTCGACCACGCGCGGGCAGCGTTCCACGCGCGGGACTGGACGCGGGCGTTCGACGCGTTCCGCACCGCCGACGCGCACGAGCCCCTCACCGCCGACGACCTCGACCTGTTCGCACGGTCGGCGTATCTGGTCGGCCGGGACGACGACTGCGCGACGCTGTGCGAGCGTGCGTTCTCGGCGCATCTCGACGCCGACGACCCCGAGCGGGCCGGACTCAGTGCGTTCTGGCTCTGCTTCCTGCTGATGAACCGTGGGGAGGTGGCGCGCGCCGGCGGCTGGCTCGCCCGGGCCCAGCACCTGACCGAGCCCGGGCGCCCGGACTGCGCGACACGCGGCCTCCTGATGCTGCCGGCGGCGGTGCAGGACATGCATGCGAACCGGCCGGCCGACGCCCTGCCCTCGTTCACCGCCGCCCAGGCGATCGGCCGAGCCTGCGGCGACGCCGACCTCGTCGCGCTGAGCACCCTCGGCATCGGGCAGTGCCGCATCCTGCTCGGCGACGTCGCCGGCGGTCTCGGCACCCTGGACGAGGTGATGGTCGGCGTGAGCCTCGACGAGGTCTCGCCGGTCGTGGCCGGACTGGTGTACTGCGCGGTCATCGAGGCCTGCCAGGGCACGTTCGAGCTGCAGCGGGCCAGGGAATGGACGCGGGCACTCGGCCGCTGGTGCGACGCCCAGCCCGGCCTCGTTCCCTTCCGGGGACAGTGCCTCGTACACCGCGCGGAGATCCTGCAACTCGAGGGCGCCTGGACGGAGGCCATGGACCTGGCCCGGCTCGCGTTCCGGCGGCTGTCGGACCCACCGGGTCAACCGGCCGTCGGCATGGCCCTGTACGAACAGGGCGAACTGCACCGGTTGCGCGGCGAGTTCGACGAGGCCGAGGACGCCTACCGCCGCGCCGGCCGGCTGGGCCGCGAGATCCAGCCGGGCATGGCGCTGCTGCGTCTGCGCCGGGGCGACACCGACGCGGCGCTCGCCGGGATCCGGCGGGCGCTCGGCGAATCGCTTCCGCTCTATCGTCCGCGGCTGCTGGCGGGCCACGCGGAGATCGCGCTCGCCGTCGGCGACGTCGCGGCCGCGCGCCGCAGCGCCGACGAACTCGCGGCGCTGGCCGGGGAACAGGACGCTCCGGCGTTGAGTGCGATCGCCGAGCAGGTCACCGGCGCCGTCCTGCTCGCCGAGGGCGCACCGCGCGCCGCCCTCGACCGGCTGCGCCGCTCGTGCGGGCTCTGGCGCGGCTTCGAGGCGCCCTACGAGTGCGCGCGGGTGCGGGTGCTGCAGGGCCGGTGCTGTGACGCGCTCGGCGACGCCGAGACGGCGCGGCTCGAGTACGAGGCCGCGGCGGCGACGTTCCGGGACCTGCACGCCGAGCCGGACCTGCGGGACCTCGCGCGGAGGCCGGGGCGCCCGGCCGCGCGGGGCCGGCTGACCACCCGCGAGATCGAGGTGCTGCGGGCCGTCGCCACGGGGAAGACCAACCGCGCCGTGGCCCGTGAACTCGTGTTGAGCGAGAAGACCGTGGCGCGGCACCTGAGCAACATCTTCACCAAGCTCGACGTGTCGTCCCGGGCGGCCGCGACGGCATACGCGTACGAGCACCACCTGCTCTGAGCTGCACAGAACTACCCATCCGGGTCCGCGGACGGCTGCGTACTTCGCCCGACGCGGCCGATGCCGGCGGCGCCTAACGTCATCCGTCCAGTCCCCTCGAGCCCGGGAGTTCCGATGACCACCGACAGTGCACCCCGACGGATCGACACCGTCGTGATCGGCGCAGGCCAGGCGGGGCTGTCCGCCGGCTACCACCTCGCCCGGCACGGGCGCCCCTTCCTGATCGTCGACGCGAACCGGCGGATCGGCGACAACTGGCGCAGCCACTGGGATTCGCTGCGCCTGTACAGCCCCGCCGGATACGACGGCCTGCCCGGCATGCCGTTCCCCGGCGATCCGCACCGGTTCCCGACGAAGGACGACGTCGCCGACTACCTCGAGGCGTACGCCGCGCGGTTCGAGCTGCCCGTTCGCGGCGGCACCCGCGTGCGACGGCTGTCGCGCGACGGCGATCGCTTCGTCCTCGACTGCGGCGAGATGCGGATCGAGGCCGGCAACGTCGTCGTCGCCACCGGCACGTTCGGCCGCACCCCCAGCATCCCGGACTTCGCGGCCGAGCTGGACCCGCGGATCGTGCAGCTGCACTCGAGCGAGTACCGCAATCCGGCGCAGCTGACCGACGGCCCGGTGCTCGTGGTGGGCGCGTCCCACTCCGGCGGCGACCTCGCCCACGAGGTGG
>NZ_AJFC01000044.1:0-6350 GCF_000256505.1 Rhodococcus sp. P14
GGCCACGTGCTCTCCGTACGCACCCCGCTCGGCCGGAAGGTACGTGAACTCGAACGCCGCCACGGCGCACCGCTGTTGCGGGTCAAGCGGGAGGACCTCGCCGCGCTCGGCGTCGAACGGATCACCGAACGGGTCACCGGGGTCGTCGACGGCCGCCCGGTCCTCGCCGGCGGTCGCGTCCTCGACGTGACGAACGTGTTGTGGTGCACCGGCTTCCGTCAGGCCTACGACTGGATCGAGCTGCCGGTGCTCGGCCCGGACGGCTGGCCGCTCGAGGAGCACGGGGTGGTGACCACCATTCCCGGCCTGTACTTCACCGGCCTGTGCTTCCAGTCGTCGTTCCGCTCGATGCTCGTCGGCGGGGCCGGCGCGGACGCCGGGCACGTCGTCCGGCACCTCGTCGAGCACCGCGCGCCGGTCGGCCCGATGTCACATCGCTTCGATCCGATCGAACCGATGTGACATTCGGCCACCCGCGCGGGAGTCAGGCGCGCGGCTGCCGGCGCAGTCCGCTGGCTCGCAACACCCGCCGCCCGACCCCGGCGCGGACCGCCTCCTCGGTGCCGATCAGGCGCACGTGACCGCGCGCCCGGGTGATCGCGGTGTACAGCAATTCGCGGGTCAGCAGCGAGGATTCGGGTGGGGGCAGGATCACCGAGACCGTGCCGTACTGGCTGCCCTGGCTGCGGTGGATCGTCATGGCGTACACCGTCTGCACGGCCGACAGCCGACTGGGGTGGAGCCGGAACGGCTCCTTGCCGCGCGCGAACGCCGCGACGGGTTCGCCGTCCGCATCGACGACCACGACGCCGGTGTCGCCGTTGTAGATGCGGGTCTCGTGGTCGTTGGCGGTGACGAGCAGCGGCTGCCCCGGGTACCAGCGCTCGGTGTCGAGCCGCCGGCCGGTGTCGGCGGCGATCCACTCCATCGCCCGCCGCGCCCACCACTGCACCCCGTACGGCCCCTCCCGGTGCGCGCACAGCAGGCGGTGCGTCTCGAACTTCTCGAGCGCGGTCACGTCGTCGCCCGCGACGGCGGCGGCGGTGACGGTCGCGGCGGTGGAGACGACGTCGCGCCGCAGGGCCTCGAGGTCGTCCGGCGCGTGGAAGGACACCTCGGGGCCACCACCGTCGAGGATCCGCATCACCGCGTCGGCGTCGCCCTCCCGCACGGCGACGGCGAGGTGCGCGATGTCGCCGCCGAACCGCCGGCCGCGGCTGAGCCGGATCACGCCGCCGCGCAACCGGTTCCGCTCACCCGCGGAGAGCGACGCCTCGGCGGGGTCGTCGCCGGCATCGAGGTCGGCTGCGACGACGCGCCCGAGGACGGGGTTTCCCGCCGCGGTCACGGGACGGGCGACGAGGTCGGCCAGGACGGCGCCGGCGTCGACCGACGTCAGCTGGTCCGGGTCGCCCACCAGGATCAGCCGGGTGCCGGAGCGGACGGCCTCGAGCAGCCGGCACATCATGGTCAGCGACACCATCGACGTCTCGTCGACGACCACGACGTCGTAGGGCAGGTGGTTGCCGGCGTGGTAGCGGTACCGGGTGCGGCCGCGCTGCCAGCCGAGCATGCGGTGCAGGGTCATCGCGGTCAGGTCGGCGCGCAGGCCCAGCGGCCCGGCCTGCTCGCGGACGGATTCCTGCAGCCGGGCCGCGGCCTTGCCGGTGGGCGCGGCCAGTCCGATCCGCAGGGCGGGACCGTGCAGCGCGGTCAGCAGCGCGAGTATCCGGGCGACGGTGTGGGTCTTGCCGGTGCCCGGCCCGCCCGCGATCACCGTGGTCCACCCCGTGGCGGCCAGCGCCGCGGCGATGCGCTGCCGGTCCGGTGCGGCGGACGGACGACCGGGGTCGTGCTGGTCGCGGAACAACTCGCGCAGTCCCCGCTCGAGCGCCGGCTCGTCGACGACGGGATGACCGAGCCCGCGGGCGTCGAGGATCCGCCGGACCGCCTCCTCCTGACGGAAGTAGCGGTCGAGGTACAGCAGCGGACCGTCGGCGGTCTCGACCAGGCGCAGCGGACGCAGCGGGCCGCGGTCGCCGCCGACGACGAGCGGGCTGCGCCGCAAGCCGGCGACGACGGCGTCGTCCTCCGGCCACGGCAGCGCCGCGAGATCCACCTCGGCGGACTCGTCGACGGTGATCTCGCGCAGCCGGGTCAGGTCCAGGCACACCGAACCGGCGCGCACGGCGCGCACGGCCAGCGCAGTGGCGAGGTGCACCTCCTCGGCGGTCTCCCCCGCCAGCTGGGCGAGCCGCAGCGCGACGTGCACGTCGGCGGCCGCGAGCACCCCGGCCTCGTTGAAGACCCGCAGGGCACCCTTGCCGCGCTGGGCCACCTGGGCGTTGGTCACGGAATCTCCTTGCCTGCCAACAGATCGGACAGTGCGGCGACGAGGGCGGGCGGCGGCGTCCAGTCGAACACACCGCAGCCCGCCGGGGTCTCCGGACCGACCATGCCGCGCACGAACAGGTACTGCACGCCGCCGAGATGCACCGCCGGGTCGTAGCCGGGCAGCCGCCACCGCAGGTACCGGTGCAGGGCGGCGGCGTACAGCAGCGCCTGCATCGGATAGTGGGCGCGCAGCATCTCCTGCGCCATCCGGTCCCGGGTGTAGTGGGCGGTGGTGAGCTCCTCCGGCCCGAGGCGGTTCGTCTTGTAGTCGACGATCACGAACCGCGGCTCGGTGCCGCGGATCCGCAGCACCGAATCGATGCTGCCGGTGAGATAGCCGCGCAGCGGGGTGGGCTCGAGGGTGCCGACGAGATCGGCGTACGAGGCGAACGGGTCGTCGGCGGGCAGGTGCGCACGCAGCAACCGGGCGACACCGTCGAGGGTGACGGTGGTGGCGACTGGATCGTCCCCGCCGGCGAGGGGCAGCTCGAAGTCGAGTTCGGCGAGGCGGTCGGCCGGGGCGATGTCGGCGAGTGTGCCCGCGTCCCCACCGAGCGGGGTCCGCAGGACCGGCAGCAGTGCCGTCGCCAGCTCCTCGGGGTCGACGTCGGAGAACTGTTCGGCGACGGTGTCGCGGCAACAGCGCAGCAGTTCCGCGCCGAGGTCGGCGGCGGCGGTGTCGACGACCTCGAGCACCGCGTGCACGAGGGTGCCGAACACCGCCCCACCGGGCAGGGCGTTCATCGGGGACTCGATGCCCTCGCCCGCGTCGGCCGGCAGCAGCGGCGGCTCCTCCGGTTCGTCGATGTTCACCGGCTGCTCGGTCTCCGCCCGCACCTGGTGGGGTTCGTCGTGGGCGGCGGCGGTGAGGGCGGTGTACGAGGTGCGCCGCCAGGCGTCGTCGAGCTCGCGGTCGAAACGCGCCGCCTCGAGGTCCACGACGGCCTCACGCGGGCGCACCCACGTCACGGTGGGGATCGGCGCCGAGCCGACGGCCTCGACGGACACCGAGCCGGCGGCTCGGTCGGCCCACGCGGCGAGCTGCTGCGCCACGATCGGATCCTCGGGCACGCGGGCCTTGGGGGCGACGTCGGACGTGCCGGGTGCCCGGCCGAACAACAGACGGTGCAGCGGGGCGCCGGGGGTGCTGTATCCGGGAGCCCACCACAGCACCAGGTGACAGCGGGCGCGGGTCAGCGCGACGTACAGCAGCCGCAGTTCCTCACCGGCAACCTCGTCGTCGTGGCGCCGGCGACGTTCCCCGTATCCGGGGCTGCCCTCGCCGCCGACGTCGAGGATCCGGCGTCCGGAGTCGTCGTGGAGCAGGAGCCGGTCCGGTTTCGACCGCACGCCCGACTCCCACGCGAACGGCACGTAGACCACGGGGAATTCGAGGCCCTTGCTGGCGTGGACGGTCAGCACCTGCACCGCGGCGGCGTCGCTGTCGAGCCGGCGGCTGCGGTCGGCGCGGGCCGTGCCCGCCTCGGCGATCCGTTCGGTCAGCCAGCGGGTCAGCGCCGTGACACCGAGCGCGCCGGCCGCCGCGGTCTCGTCGAGCAGTTGCGCGAGGTGGCGCAGATCGGTCAGTTCCCGTTCGCCGCCCGGCCAGCCCAGCAGTCGCGGCTCGAGGGCGCAGGACGCGGCGAGGCGCTCGAAGAGCGCGGCGAAGCCGGACCGCTCGAACACGAGGTCCAGCTCGCGCAGCAGGGTGCCGACCGCGGCCACGAGCTCGTCGCCGCGGGTGTCGACGTCCCCGGCGGTGTGCCCCATCAGGGAGGTCAGGGCGGCCAGACGCACCCGGTCGGGGCGGTGCGGCTGCTCGAGTGCCTGCAGCACCCGCAGCCATTCCCGCGCGGCGGGGGTCGCGAAGACGCTGGTTCCGCCCGCGAGCACGGCCGGGATCCCGGCGCGGGTGAGGGCTCCGTGCACGAGGGCGACCTGCGCGTTGGTCCGGACCAGAACCGCGACGTCGCCGGGTTCGACGGGTCGCCGGCCGGCGCCGAGGTCGACGGTGACCTCGCCGCCGAGCAGTGCCGCGATGTCCGCCGCGACGTCGCGTGCCACCCGGGCCTGCAACGCCGGTGCCTTCGGGAAACCGGAGGCCCCGCACGGACCGGCCCCGGCACGCGGCAGGTGCCGCAGCCGCAGCGGCACCGCCCCGGCGATCCGGGACGGCGGCTGCGCGGCCTCGACCCGATGCGCCACGATTCGCGGATCCCCCAGGGCCGCACCGCCGTACAGGTGGTCGAGGGCCGCGAGCAGGTTCCCGTCGCTGCGCCAGTTGCGGACGAGTTCCTGGTGCTCGTCGGCGAACTCCATCGCGCCGAGATAGCTGAGCACCTCGGCGCCGCGGAACGCGTAGATGGCCTGTTTCGGGTCGCCGACGAGGACGAGGGTCGTGCGCCGGTGGAACGCGCTGCGCAGGATCTCCCACTGCAGCGGGTCCGTGTCCTGGAACTCGTCGACGAGCACGACCCGGAATCGGGAGCCGATGCGGCGGCACGCGGCCTCGCCGTGCCCGGGATCGGTCAGCACCGCGTGCAGCAGCGAGAGCTGGTCGTCGTAGTCCCGCAGACCCGCGAGGCGTTTGCGGCGGTCGACCTCGGCCCGCACGGCCCGGGCGAACTCGACGCGTTCACCCGCGGGCGTGCCGTCCGCGCCCTCGGGGGCGAGCGTGGCCTGCGGGTCGAAGATCGCGGCACGCGCGGCCTCCGCCGCCTCCGCGTGTGAGATCGGTGCCGCATCCGCGCGGCCGTACCGACGCAGGTACAGGTCCGCGACGACCTCGGCGGTCAGGTCGTCGACGTCCTCGACGAGCACCGCGGCGGAGTCGCATTCCCCGGCGGTGCCGAGTTCGTCGAGCATGCGCTGGCAGAACCCGTGCGTGGTGGCGATGGTGGCGGCATCGAAGTCGGACAGCGCCCGCAGCAGCCGGCGCCGGTGCGTGGCCACGTCGCCGTCGGCGAGGTGCCGGATCAGCTCGTCGGGATGGCGGCGGGCGGCGTCCGGATCGGCCAGCGCCCGCGCGGCGGCGGCGAACCGGTCCCGGGTGCGTTCGCGCAGCTCCTGCGTCGCGGCGCGGCTGAACGTCACCAGCAGCAGCTCCGACAACTCCGCTGTGCCCTCGGCGACGAACCGGGTGGCCAGGCCGACGAGGGCGTAGGTCTTGCCGGTTCCCGCGCTGGCCTCGAGCACGGTGGTGCCCGTGGGGAGCGTCCCCAGCAGGTCGAACTCGGACACGGTTCGGGTCACGGCCGCCCCTGGATCTCGTTGGACAGCAACGGCTCCCACAGGCGGCGCGCGAGGGCGCCGAATCGGGTGGGCTCGCCGTGCCACGTCTGCTCGTCGTCGCGGGCGGCGACGGAGGTCAGGTCCCGCAGCGTCACGTCGGGGCCGTACAGGTAGGTGAGGTGACGGTCGGTGCGTTCGCCGTAGGTGGATCCGAACTCCTGGGCGGCGGCGTCGAGTCCCATCTCGACGGAGTCGCCGCGGTGGCGGCGCTCGGCGTACTCCGCGGCGGCGGCGGTGGCGGTCGGCAGCGGCTCGTGCAACCCGCGGTCGCGCAGGTCCACGAGGCGGGCGAGTTGCTCCACGGGGTCGGCCGGGGCGTTGATCGTGGACCGCCAGGCCGGGGTGCTGCGGAACCGCCCCCGGCCGGTGGTGACGGCCTGCCACTGCCCCGGCCGGTCCGACGCGGCGACGGCGAGCAGGTGCACCCAGGCGGTGAGGCGGTGTTTCGGCGCCAGCCGGGAGAAGGTGCTGCGGGCGACGACGGCGCCGTGGACCCCGCCGACCGTCCCGGTCAGGCGCCGGCCGTCCCCGAGGTCGACGTTCACGTCGACGGTGTCGGCCGGTCCCGTGTAGATCGGCCGGCACACCGCCACCAGGGTGTCCACGGTGGCGGCGACGTCGTCGAGCGCGAGTTCACCGAGCCGGTACGGCGGGAGGGGGGCGCG
>NZ_AJFC01000045.1:0-14246 GCF_000256505.1 Rhodococcus sp. P14
GGTGCCGCGCCGCCATTCGGCGGCCCGGAAGTCCGCGGGGTCCGTGCCGGCGAGCAGCGCCTCGAGCATGCGGTCGCCGAGGTCCCACCGGGCGAGCGGGTCGAGGCCGACATCGAGGGCGTCGGCGATGTCCTCGTCGCGATCGGGCACCCGCACCCCGAGGCGCTGCCGCAGGAACGCCTGGGTGGGGTGGGTGACGAACGCGACGAGGTCGGCCAGGTCGACGTCGCTGCGCGCGGCCGGCGTGAGCGGCCGCTGCAGCAGTCCGGGACGCTGTTTCGCCGGGTGCTGCGCGGCGCGCGCCCCCGCGAGTGCGGCCCGGTCGAAGCTCAGCGGGCGGTCGGGCCGGAAGTTGCGCGGATCGAACGGTTGCAACGGATGCCGGGTGAGGAGCTCGGCCATGCCGTCGGGACCGACCATCGTCTCGACCACGTCGCGCAGTTCGCTCAGCGGGATCGCCGGGGGGCGGCGGGCACCGGTGACCGGGTCCGCACCGGTGTAGAACAGCAGCAGCGTCTCCCCCGCCGACATGACGGCGTCGAGCAGCAACTGCCGGTCCTCGCTGCGCGGATCACGTTCCCCCAGGCAGGGATTCACTGCCAGCACGTCGTCGCCGTCGATGTGGGCGGAGCGGGGGAAGCTCTCGTCGTCGAGGCCGAGCAGGACCACGACGCGGTGCGGCACCGACCGCATCGGCACCATCGTGCACACGGTCAGCTCGCCGGTCCGGAAGTTCGCGCGCGTCGGGCGTGCCGCGAGCCGGGCCGTCAGCATGGCCCGCACGTCGGCCAGCCGCAGCGGCGCCGGCCCGGCGTGCTCGACGGCGACGGCGAGTTCCCGGTGAGCCTGGGTGAGCTGCCAGGCGTCGGCGGGATCGACATCGGTCAGCAGATCCAGTGCGCGGGTGAGGGCGTCGGCCCACTGCGCGGCCGGCTGGGGACCGCGCAGGCCGTGCAGTGCCACCGTGAGCCGGTCGATGTACTCGGCGAACCGTCCCGTCAGGTCGATGTCGTTGCTCTCGACGTCGTCGAGCGGGAGCGTGAGTCCGAGCCACTCGCTCTGCGACTCGTCGGCGGCCGTGCCGAGGAGGATCCGGTCCAGGGCCGTGCCGAACGTGTTCTGCGGGAAGTCCCCGAGGCCGAAGGCGTTCCGCTGCCCTTTGCCGATGCCCCAGCGGGCCCCGGCAGCGGCGGTCCATTCCTGCAGCCGTTCGAGGTCGTCGTCGACGAAGCCGAACCGCCGGCGCACCGGCGCGGCCCCGGCGAGGTCGAGGACCTCGCTGGCGGTCACCCGTGCGTCGGCGAGCCCCACGAGCGTCGCGACGACCGCCAGCACCGGGTTGGTGCGGCGCAGGCCGCGGTCGGCGAGACGCACCCGTAGCCGGTGTCCCGGGTGCCCGGAGGTGTCGTGCCGGGCGGCACCCTGGCCGAATGCGGCCTGCACGAGCGGCGCGTAGGTCTCCACATCCGGGCACATGACGACCACGTCGCGGGGTTCGAGACTCGGATCGTCCGCGAACAGGTGCAGCAGGCACTCGCGCAGCACCTCCACCTGCCGCGCCGGACCGTGACAGGCGTGGATGCGGATCGTGCCGTCGGCGGCGGCGGAGCGGGCCGGGGGCCGGTCGGCCCGGAGGTCGTCCTGCAGGCGCCCCAGGAGCGTGTCGGGGCCGGTCCCGCCGGGGTGGTGCACGTCGGCGACTCCGGGACCGGCGAGGTGCGCGCGTAGTTCGCGCACGTCCCGGGCCAGGCTCGCCAGGAGGGGGTGCTGCACCGCGAGGGCACTGCGGTCGTCGGCGCGACGACGAACCGGCGCCGCGGCCGCCTGCCCTTCCCACATCGCCGGACTCGGATGCGGAATCCACAGGTGCACATCACGGTTCGCGGCAACCGCGGACAGCACCGCGCACTGGGCGACGGTGAGCCGGGTGGGGCCGAACAGCGACAGCCGAGCCGGCCAGTCCACGAGCTCCGGGTCGGTGCGCAACCGCGTGCAGGCGGCGGTGAGCCGCTCGGCGGGACTGTCGTCGCCGAGGCGCTCGCGCAGCCGCCGCCACAGCCGGGCCTGCCACACGAGGTGTTCGGCGAGGTCGTGGCCGGTGCCGTCGGTGTCGCGCCCGGCGGCCCAGTCGACGAGCATCTCCGGGCGCTGCGACGCGTAGCTGCGGAACAGGTCGGCCAGGTGGGCGGCGGTGGCGTAGCGTCGACCGGCGCGGTGATCGACGCCGTCGCGGCCGAGGTGCCGGGCGAGGACGGTGCACCACGGTTCGTCGAGGCAGTCGTCGACGACGTCGAGCAGCGTCCACCGCATCCGGTCGGGGTGCCAGGGGTCGTCCGCCGCCGTCCGGCCGGTGGCAGCGGCCAGCGCCTCGTCCACCAGCCGTGCCGGCGACGGGTGGTCGATGTTGGCGGCGACACCGTCACCGCAGGTGCCGCCGAGCACCGTCGACAGCCGCTGCGTCAGCCACCGCTCGACCCCCTTGGCGGGGACGGCGACGATCTCGCGGGCGAACGGGTCGGCGAGGGGCACGACGAGCAACTCGGCGAGAGCGGCGGCCAGGGTGTCGGCGCGCTCGGCGCGGTGCAGCGTCAGCACGCGGGTCCCCTCGTCGCTCGGTGTGTTCCGGTCCTGCACCGGCTTATCACATCCCGGCGACAGCGCTCGCCGCGGCGGCCGCGCGACGCGCGCTGCCGGACCGGTCGGGGCAGGTCAGCGCGACAGCCACGCCGCGATCGCGATCCGATCGTGCTCGACGATCTGCCGGACCATCCCGTGCACCATCGACTCGATCCGGCCGCCGAGGAGCGGGACCCGGACGACGACCTGCCCCTGCACGTCGACGTACGTCCCACCGGTGCGGCTCGTCCGCAGCCGGGATCGTCCTTCGAGGGCGACCGGCAGGCCGGTGGCGCCTCCGGACAGCAGCCCGTCGGCGACGTCGTCGACCAGCGGACCCCATTCGTCGGTGCGCTCGACGATCAGCGGCCCGCGCAGCACGCCGCGCACGATCGACGGCAGATCCGAGGGTTCGGACCGGTCCGTGACGGTCACCCGCACACTGCCCGGACCGTGCGGTTCCTCGACGATCGCGGTGGCACTCGCCCGGTCCGCCACCCGGTCGAGCCAGTACCGCTCGTCGAGCAGCACCGCGTGCACGTCGCGGACGTGGTGGTCCAGCTCGGTGGTGAAGGCGAAGGACTTCGGCATGAACTGCACAGTATCGGCCGGTCGGGACCGTTGACAGGGCTCCGCAGCCCTGCAACACTGAACCTGATGGTTCAGTATTCGAGTCTCGATGCCACGTTCGCGGCGCTGTCGGACCCGACCCGGCGCGGGATCCTCCAGGATCTGCGCGCCGGACCGGCCTCGATCAGCGACCTGGCCGCCCGGTACCGGATGACACCGACCGGGATCACGAAACACGTCCGGCTCCTCGAGGAGGCAGGTCTCGTCGTCACCGAGAAGAAGGGCCGCGTGCGCCACTGCCGGCTCGGCATCAACCGACTCGAGCACGAAGCGGACTGGATCCGCGACCACCAGCAGATGATCGAGGGCCGCATGGACCGCCTTGCGGAGTTCCTCGACCGAACGAAAGGAACGCCATGACAACCACGAATCCCTCTGCCCCGCTTACGGTCACGACTCCCCACGAGCGGGAGATCCGGGTCGAGCGCGTCTTCGACGCCGACCGCGACCGCGTCTGGGCCGCCTACACCGACCCCGAGCTGCTCGCCCGGTGGTGGGGCCGGGGCAACCGCCTCGACGTCGAACGCTTCGAGTTCGAACGGGGTGGACACTGGCGGTTCGTCGAGCACAGCGACGGTGAAGCCCACGGATTCGAAGGGCGATTCCGGGAGATCACCCCCAAGGACCGCATCGTCCAGTCCTTCGAATGGGACGGCATGCCGGCGTACGTCGCCATCGACACCGCGACGTTCGAAGACCTCGGCGACGGCCGCACCCGCGTGGTCACCGTCTCGCAGTTCCACACCTCCGAGGAACGCGACGGCATGCTGAACTCCGGCATGGCCGAGGGTCTCGGCCAGAGCTACGCGGCACTGGACGCACTGCTCGCCCGGACGTGACCGCGCCCGGCACCCGCAGTGCGGGTGCCACGGCCTGCGGGCATCACCGGCCGGGGGCGGTGTCGCCCTCCTCGTCGACCTCGTCGCTCCCCGTCTCGACGATGTCGGCGAACGCCGTGCCCGACACCGTCCCCCCGGTTCCGGGCAGCGTCACCGTGGGGCGCGCCCCCGGCTCGTACCGGCGCTGCATCTCCTCCGCCTGCTCCGATGCCCGGCGCTTCGTGTCCTCGTCGATGTTCTCCAGTGGGTCCTCGGACCTGGGCTGAGTACTCAACTGCTCCGCTCCGTTCCCCTCGCAGTGCGCATCTGTCCGCCGGTCACCCGGCACCCCTCACCATCCTCCGCATCGGCACCCGGCACCACCCCCGACGACGAATCGGCCGAGCCGGACCGCGCAGACCCCGCGCGCCAGTAGGCTCGTGCGCATGGCTGTAACGCCGAGCCGAACTCCGATGTAGGTGGCGCCATGGCAGAACTCGTCCTGGGTCCGGTCCTGCGGCACGTCGGTCGCCGCGACGCCACCGTGTGGGTGGAGACGTCGGACCCGTGCACCGTCGAGATCCTCGGCCACCGGGAACACACCTGGACCGTTGCCGGTCACCACTACGCACTGGTGGTGATCGACGACCTCGAGTCCGGCTCGACCACTCCGTACGAGGTCCGCCTCGACGGACATCCGGTCTGGCCGCCCCCCGACTTCCCGGCGTCCGTCGTCCGCACCCTCGGCACCGGCCGCCCCCTCGAACTGATCTTCGGTTCGTGCCGGTTCGCCACCACGGCCGCCACCGAGAACGACGACAAGCTCGGCGCCGACGCGCTCGACGCGTACGCGCAGCGCATGACGACCCGGGCACCGGACCGCTGGCCCGACGCGCTGCTGCTCCTCGGCGACCAGGTCTACGCCGACGAACTGTCCGCCCAGACCCTCGAGCGGGTCCGCGAGCGCCACGACCTCGACGAGCCTCCCGGCCCGCAGGTCCGCAACTACGAGGAGTACACCTGGCTCTACGCCGAGTCGTGGTCCGACCCCCACGTGCGCTGGCTGCTGTCCACCGTCCCCACCTCGATGATCTTCGACGACCACGACGTGCACGACGACTGGAACACCTCGCAGTCCTGGCGCGACGAGGTCGAAGCCACCTCGTGGTGGGAGGAACGCATCGTCGGCGCCCTCGCGTCGTACTGGGTGTACCAGCACCTCGGCAACCTCGATCCCGCCGAGCTCGCGGGCAACGAGCTGTACCAGCGCGTCCGCAAGTGCGACGGGGATGCCGAGCCGCTGCTGCGGGAATTCGCGTCGGCCGCGGACGAGGAGGCCGACGGCGCGAAGGGCACCCTGTGGTCCTTCCGGCGCGACCTCGGGAACGTCCGGTTGCTGGTGATCGACTCGCGCTGCGGCCGGATCCTGGCCGGCGGGCGTCGCGAGATGGTCTCGGACCCGGAGTTCTCCTGGATCGAGCGGCAGACGGAGGGCGACTACGACCACCTGCTCGTCGGGACGTCGCTGCCCTGGCTGCTGCCGCGGGCGCTGCACGACCTCGAGTCCTGGGACGAGCGGCTCGCCGCCGGGGTGCGCGGAAAACGGGTCGCCGGCTGGGCGGAGATCGTCCGCCGCGGCGCGGACCTCGAGCACTGGGCGGCGTTCCGCGACTCGTTCGACCGGCTCGCCCGGCTCTTCGCGGAGATCGGCCGGGGCCGCTGCACCGGACCGTCCGGCCGTCCGCCGGCCACGATCTGCGTGCTCTCGGGCGACGTGCACCACGCCTACGTCGCGCAGGCACGGTTCCCGGATCCGATGTCGACCCGGGTGTTCCAGCTGACCTGCTCGCCGTTGCACAACTATGTGCCCGCCGCGGTCCGGGCGGTGTTCCGCGTCTCCTGGAGCCGGGCGATGGAACGGGCCGTGCGTTTCGTGCTCGGACGGGTGTCGGAGGTGCCCCCGGTACCGATCGAGTGGACCCGCGCGACCGGGCCGTTCTTCGGCAACCAGATCGCGACGCTGCGCCTGGCCGGCCGCGCCGCCCATCTGCTGCTGGAACGTTCCGAACGGGTCCCGCGCGGGCCCGTCGGCTTCACCACCACCGCCGACCTGGTGCTGTCGGCACCGGAGGGCGCCCCGTGAGACCGCGCACGCCGGTGCGGGCGTCGTGACCCGAACGCGTTCGTGGTGGGGCTGGGGCACCGTCGAGGACGCCGTACGCGGCGGGGAACTGCGGGAGCTGATCGCACGCGCCTCGGCTCTGCTGCCCGGCGCCGACCTGACCGACCACCCGCCACCGGACATCGCGTCGCTCGGACTACCGCCCGCACGCATCGCGGCGCCCGATTCCCTTGCGCCGCTGTGTTCCTCCGACCCGGTGGATCGGGCAGCCCACACCCACGGCCGCGCGTTCCGGGATGTGGTGCGGAACCTGCTCGGCGACCTGCGCCATCCGCCCGATCTCGTCGTGCGGCCGACCACCGAAACCGAGATCGTGGACGTGCTGGACTGGTGCGCCGGGGCGCGCGTCGCCGTGATCCCGTTCGGCGGCGGCAGTTCCGTCGTCGGTGGTGTCGAGCCACGGCTCGACGGCGACTTCACCGGTGTGGTGAGCATGGATCTCACCGGCCTCGCCGGGGTCCGGGAGATCGACGCCACGAGCCGGGCGGCCCGCATCGGGGCGGGCACCCTGGGCCCGGCACTCGAGGACGGCCTGCGCCCGTCCGGTCTGACGCTGCGGCACTTCCCCCAGTCCTTCGAGTTCTCCACACTGGGCGGCTGGCTGGCCACGCGGTCGGGAGGCCACTTCGCGACCGGTTACACCCACATCGACGATCTCGTCGAGTCGATGCGGGTCGTCACCCCCGCCGGCACGTGCGACTCGAGACGACTGCCCGGCTCGGGAGCGGGCCCCTCACCGGATCGCCTGTTCCTCGGCTCCGAGGGGACGCTCGGAATCGTGACCGAGGCCTGGATGCGGCTGCAGCCTCGCCCCCGTCGGCGAGCCGACGCCTCGGTGCACTTCGCCGACTACGGCGCGGCGGTGGCCGCGACGCGCGCCGTCGCCCAGTCGGGGCTGCGTCCCGCCAACTGCCGGCTGCTGGACCCCGTCGAGGCGTTCGTCAACGCGGCCACGTCGTCCCCCGGCGGCGTCCTCCTGCTCGCCTTCGAGTCCGCCGATCACCCGGTGGACGCGTGGTTGGACCGGGCTGTCGACCTGTGCCGCGGGCACGGCGGCACCCTGCCGGAGCCGCCGCGGCACACGGCCGGGGACGGGACCGACACGGGCGCCGCGGGACGGTGGCGGTCGTCGTTCCTGCGCATGCCGTACCTGCGCGATGCCCTGGCCGCCCGATCGATGATCGTCGAGACCTTCGAAACCGCGTGCACCTGGGACGTTTTCGACACCCTGCGGGAGGCGGTGCACGACGCCGCGAACGAGGCGCTGCGCCGGGCGGGCGCGACGGGGGTGGTCGCATGCCGGTTCAGCCACGTGTACCCGGACGGCCCCGCCCCCTACTTCGGCATCTACGCCGCGGGCCGGTGGGGCAGCACGGTGGCGCAGTGGGACGACATCAAGGCCGCCGTGTCGGAGGCACTCCTGAGCGCCGGCGGCACGATCACCCACCACCACGCGATCGGCCGCGATCACCGGCCCTGGTACGACCGCCAACGTCCCGGCCCGTTCGCCGCGGTCCTGCAGGCGGCCAAGGCGGCGCTCGATCCGGCGGGCATCCTGAATCCGGGGGTGCTGATCGGTCCCGTGCCGGACCGTCCTACGCCGTCGTGAACCGGTCCAGGATCGAACGGGCACACCGCACCACGGTGCCGCGGTCGTACGAGACGACGTAGTCGAACTCGCGATCGAGGTCGCCGGTGCCCCGATGCCGGTCCACGGCCGACAGGACACACGCGAAGTACGGGCCGAGGACGACGACGTTCCACTCCTCGACGAGCGGGTCGTCCGGGTCCAGCGACGCGTGGTGAATGCGTGCCTCCGCACAGGGTCCGAGGCCCACGCCGTACACCCCGGCGTACGCGACCCGATCCGCCAGGTACTGCCAGCGCGCTCGGGTGCGCTCCCCGAAGTTGCGGGCGTACTGGAAGGTGCCGAGCACGATGGTCTCCGGGCCCGCGGCGCCGGCCTGATTCTCGAGACTCGTGCTCATCGCGACGAGCAGACGCTTGACGCTGTGCACGGGCCGGCGCCCGTCCGAGGCGATCGCGAACGGTGTGCTCGTCTCCGCGGAGGGTGCGCCGCGGACGGGGGTGGGCGGGAAGGGGTCGACCCTGTCCCCCGCGAGCTGTTCCGGGGTGTCGACCGCGGGATAGAGCGCCCCGAGCCCGTAGGTGGCCCCGAGGGCCAGGGCCCGTCGCCGGCACAGTTCCGTATCGACGCCGTCCGCGATCACCAGCGCACCGGTCCGTTCGACCTGTGCGGCCACGGCGTGCGCGGTACGGGCCGTGGCATCGTCCGCGCGGTGGGCCGACAGCCGCGGCGCCAGGACGATCACGTCCGGCTCGACGAGCGGCAGCAGGGCCAGGGACTGCGGCCGCGACCCGACGTCGTCGACGGCGACGACCTTGCCGCGGCGACGGGCGTCGGCCACCGCGCGCAACGTCCGCGACGGGTCGGCGATCAGGGACTCCTCGGTGATCACCACGACATCGCGCCGCTACCCTTCCACGTCGGGGACGTCCAGGGTCTCGACCGATTCGATGTCCATCGCCACCAGCGCGGGAACGGTCCGGACCGGCCGCGACTGCGCGACCGACCATTTGAGGCGGTCGAGGTGCCGCTTCTCGCTCATCGTCCGTGCCGCGGCCCGCAGCGCCTCCGCGGTGGCGAGCGGCCCGTCTGCGGGTCCGCGCAGCTGGACCTCCACCGCGGCGAGCGCACCCGAGTCGAGGCGGCGCACCGGCGCGCAGAACGGCGTCACCTGCAGACCCGCGGCCCCGGGAACCGCGGGCCGGGAGGGATCGGCGAGGACGAACACCATGTGCCCAGCGTCGCACGGGCGACCTGCCCGGCAAAGGCCGGACGAGGGACCGGTCCCGACCTTCCCCAGCCGGGACCGGGGTCAGACGGCGGCGACGAGCACCGCGGCGAGGCCTCCGACGAGCACCACCACCGACACCCCGATCAGGAGCGACCCGGCGATCGACGCCGCCACCAGGCCACCGCCGAGACCGAAGAGCGCGAGCAGGATCCACCCGACTCTCGGACTCTCGACGAGCGATGCAGCCCGTTCGCCGGAGATCTCGGGGATTGCCGGTGTGGTCGCCATGGTCACGTCCCAACCTCGTGCGCACCGCACGGCCGCGCTCGACCGTTGCTGCTGATACTCGTGAGCCTGCCGTGCACGAGCATTCCTCCCTCCGGTGACGTTCCCACCCTCACTCACATCACCGAACGGCAACATTCGATCACGAACGAATAACAGGGCCGGTAGTGGCGCTTCGGCGACCGCATCTCCGCGCGGGCGCAGTCCCTCTTCGAGAACTGCGGGCACCTCCCCGTCGGGAATCGGGGCCGACGCAGCCGAGCGCGTCCGTCGTCCGTCGTCGTTCAGTTCTCGGGCCGGCGGTCCGGGGTGAGTTCGAATACCGGGTGGCGGTCGGCCTCCGCCTCGAATTCCTCCGTCGAGGCGTCGCGGCCGGCCCGGAAGTAGTCCCGGGTGGCGGACGCGACGCCGACGTACGTCCGCAGGACCGGGCCGGCCTCGTGCGCCGGCACCTCTCGGATCGTGTAGTGGCGGGTGCGGAAGCGGCGGGTGAGGCCCACGCGGCCGGAGGCGCGCGCGTTGAGCACCCACGGCACCGCACCGTAGGGCGCCACCAGCCAGCGCCGGCCCGCATGCTCGACGACGGTGACGGGGTTGGCGCGGGTGCGGCCGGTGCGACGCCCTCGCGTGGTCAACAGGTACGAATGCGGGACGACGCCGGCCCGCACCAACGCGCTCATCACGACGTTCTCCAGGCGGTGGGTGCGGCCCCTGCGATACCGGCGGGGCTCGCCGGGCCGGGAGTCGGACTTCACATCGCACTCCTCTGTACGGAGGACAGGTGAGCCGGACTCGCGCACCCGCGCAGCGTCTGCCGGACTCGTCCACTGCACGTTCGCGGTCGGGCACACGGATGTCAACCGGTCCCGGCAGGTGACCGGTCATCGAACGGGTCTGCGCAGCCGGAGCGCCGGCGGGTGCGCTCGACAGACCGGCACCCCGAGTGCCTAAGGTGACCGCATACGGTGACTGCGGCCCGCCGTGCCGGCTCTACGGCCGCCCCGCGGGGTCCACGGCCGCCGCACGGGGGACCGCAGCCCCGCCGAATCGAGGAGGAACGACGATGAGCGATCGCACCCCGAGCCAGTGGGAAGAGATCACCGCGGCCGACCCCGCACATTCCACCTGGTACGTCGAGCGGTTCCGGACGATGGCGTCGGAAGGCAAGGACATCGTCGGCGAAGCCCGGCTGGTCGACGCCATGCTCGACCGCGGCGGACGAGTCCTCGACGCGGGCTGCGGCCCGGGACGGATCGGTGGCTATCTGCACGATGCCGGTCACGTGGTGGTCGGCGTCGACGTGGATCCGGTCCTGATCGCTGCTGCGGAACAGGACCATCCCGGCCCGACCTGGCTCGTCGGCGATCTCGCCGAACTGGATCTGCCGGCCCGCGGTGTCGCGGCCGATTTCGATGTCATCGTCTGCGCGGGCAACGTGATGACCTTCCTGGCGCCCTCCACTCGCGGTGCGGTCCTGGCGGGCTTCGCCCGTCATCTCGCCCCGACGGGTCGGGCGGTCGTGGGGTTCGGCGCGGACCGGGGCTACGAGTTCCCGCAGTTCCTCGCCGACGCCGCGGCCGGCGGTCTCGCGGTGGACCTGAAGCTCTCGACCTGGGATCTGCGCCCGTTCACCGACGGGTCCGGGTTCCTGGTCGCGGTGCTGTCGCGCGCGGACTGATCCCCGTCCCTTCTGCCGGTGCCGGACCCGGACGCGCCCCTCGGATGTGTTCTCCCTCACACAGTGTTACCCGCCAGTAGGTGCCGGGTAGCCGAACGATGTCACGTCGGTGAGCCCCATCGATGACATCGACCGAAGGAGCGAACGCACGATGACCAAGACCGACACCGCCACGCTGCTCACCCAGCTGCGAGCACTGCTCGACCTGACCAACACCGAGATCCAGGTCGCCGAGACCCGGATCGCCCAGGCCCGCACCGAGGCGGTCCGCCGCGAACTGACCGAGAACGCAGCCAACGGCCGCGACCGCGCCGAGGCCATCGAACGCACCATCCGCGAACTGGGCGGCCTGCCCGACGTCATCGGCCCGTTCGTCGGCCGCGCCGCCGCCGCGGTGAAGGCCATGGCCGAACAGGCCCAGCCGTTCGACGAGGCGCTCCTGGGCGACCTCGCGCTCGAGCACCAGCTTCTCGACCGCGCCCGCTACCTCAAGGCCCTCGCCACGGCCGCCCAGACCCCCGCGGTCGTCGGCCTGGCCGATCGTCTGATCACCGCCCACAGCGCGACCGTGGAGTGGTTGACCACCGTCCTGGCCGAGGACGCCCTCGGCGGGCCCGCCGCGCTGCGACGGACCCCGCTGCAGGCCGCCGCCGGCGCGGCCGTGCGCATCGTCAACGTCCCGCTGATGTGGTCCACGCGCGGCATCGACCGCGCGATCGACGCCGCCCGCTCGACCCGGCCCGCCCTGGGGTCGCTGCTGGCCCGTGGCGCACATGCCGGCGACGTCGCCACCAAGACCCTCACGGCCAGCCGGGACGCGGCGCTCGAGACCGCCGAACGGATCACCCGCCGCGAAGGCGCGGACGGGACCGCCCGGGCCATCCACACGGCGCGCAGCGCCACCGGCATCCTCTCCGCCGAGGAACTTCCGATCGCCGACTACGACAGCCTCAACGTCTCCCAGGCGGTCGCCGAGGTCAAGGAACTGACCGAACCGGCCGACGTGCGCACGATCGTCGCATACGAGGAGGCCCACAAGAACCGGCACGGCGTCGTGTCGGCCGCCCAGACCCGCCTGGCCGCCATCGCCCAGGAGGTCGTCGGGCTCCACTGATCGACCGTCGCAGCAGATCGCCGGGTTCCGCGCCGCGGGGCCCGGCGATCGCTTGTGGGCCGGACCGTCCCACCCACGTCTCGGCCCGACCCGCGGCGCGGACGAGCCGGCAGGCGGTGGGATGATGACGGGCGTGCCGATGCCCTCACCGCTTCCCGTCAAGGACGGGATCGGACCGACGCGCCTGCGCGTCCCGGCGTCGGGTCCGTGGGCAACGATCGCCGCGTACGTCGTCGCGAGGTTCGACCACCTGGACGCCGACGACCTGTACCGGCGGTTCGACGCCGGCGAGATCGTGGGTTCCGACGGCAGTCCGATCGGTCGTGGCACCGCGCTGGGCGCGCACCGGTTCATCTGGTACTACCGCGATCTGCCGGTGGAGGAACCGATGCCGTTCCAGGAGGAGATCCTGCATGTCGACGACGATCTCGTCGTGATCGACAAACCGCACTTCCTCCCGACCACCCCGGGCGGACGATACCTGCGCGAGTCCGCGCTCGTCCGGTTGCGGACCCGCCTCGACAACCCGGACCTGACACCGATCCATCGACTCGACCGAGCGACCGCCGGCCTGGTGATGTTCTCGGCCCGCCCCGCGACGCGCGGCGCCTACCAGTCGCTGTTCGAAAAGCGGCGGGTCGTCAAGGTTTACGAGGCGGTGTCGGCGCGACCGCCCGGGTGGGACCCGGACGCACCGGCGCTTGCCGGTCGCGCCCTGCCCACCGTCTACCGCAACCACATCGAGGCGCGGCGCGGCGAACTACGGGTGGTCGTCGACAACCTCCGTGAGCCCAATGCCGAGACGGTGGTGGAGGTGTGCGGGACCGGCGTGAGCGCCTCCGGACGTGCTGTGCTGCACACGGTTCTGCGTCCACACACCGGACGGATGCACCAGTTGCGGGTGCATCTGGCGGCGCTCGGCGCCGGGATCCTGGGCGACCGTTGGTATCCCGACCTGCTGCCCGAGGCCCCGGACGATCATTCCCTCCCACTCCAATTGCTCGCGCGGGAACTGGAATTCAGAGATCCGCTGTCGGGGACGCCGCGGAGGTTCGTCACCCGCCGGACGCTGGGCGAGGCACCCGTGCCGGGGTGCTGAGCGCAGCGTGTGTGGTGGCGTCGCGCTCGGCAACCTGGGGGAGGCGACGGCAGACACCGAGCCGGTGTCCCCGACGTCGGGGCCCCACTACACGTTGAAGCGGAACGCTAGCGCCACGCCCAATTAGCCGATCTACCTGGGGAAATGCAGTTCCATACAGGCGTCTTAGCCCCGTTGTAGCCCCGCAGGTGCATGCACTAAGGGCGTGTCGGACCCGCGTGAGACGATCAGCCTATGAAGAAAGCCTATTTTGTGCCCGATAATGGCGAAGTCCATCATTACACCGACACTGGTGGACTCATCGGCATCATTCAAGGCGAAAAACTCTGGGCGACGAATATTCAATTTCTAAACGACTCACTCGAGTATGACTTTGGCCTGCGAGCAGTGATTGACGCCTTGCGAGACTCCCTGGCCAGAGCGAAGGAATCTGATTCGCCGACGATTCTGTACTCAATCGAACTTGAGAATGCGGTGCAGGCTGGAATCACGATGCTAGAGAGCACTGGCCCAAGTCCCAAGGATGGGCAGTACGTGTGCTGCTTTTCCAGATGTTTCGACGATCTCGGACAATGGCGCGGTTACGCGACAGACGGGTACTGCATCACGTTCGATGAACACAAACTGACGAAATCACTTTCGGAGTCCCAACCCGATGAACGGTCCGTACGGCACGGGTCCGTCGCCTACGGGGGATTCTTCGAATGGGGACAGGCAGAATACACAGACTCAGTGTTATCCCGCCTACACGAGATCCTTCACAAGTCCGACACTAACCTGGAGGAATACGGGTTTTCCGCCAGCGATCCCATTTTCGGCGAGTTTGTCAGGCAGAACAACCGACATGCACTTGCTGCAATCGCAGAAGTAGCCGCAGTTCAGAATTCGATCCCGTTCCTCAAGGAAGCAGGTTTCGCCGACGAACAGGAAATGCGCGTATGCGTCTCACATCCCAATGCAGTGGAATTCCGCCCCTCCAAAATCGGCCCAATTCCCTACACCGAG
>NZ_AJFC01000046.1:0-2518 GCF_000256505.1 Rhodococcus sp. P14
TTGCATTAAGGCAATAACGGTAGGCCCAGGATTGAATATCGAGCTCCGCCAAGCCACCCTTGAGTACCTGCTCACACAAAAGTTCGGCAAGGGTCACGGGATTCAAGTCCAGAAGACCGAGTTGTCCTTCCGAGGCTAACCTCTAAGCGCTCGCACGTTCGTCGGCTCCGGGGTTGCCGGGGCCGCGAACGCTGCACCCATCGCGTTGGCGACGGTATCGCTGGCGTCCTCGTACAGGTGCCCGTAGGTGTCCATCGTGATCTTGAAGGACGAGTGGCCCAGGTGCGCTTGGATGGCCTTTGCGGGGACGTTGGCCGCGATGAGCAACGCCGCGCAGGTATGCCGCATGTCGTGGAAGCGGAGCGCGCTCGGCAGCCCCGCCTTGGCGACGGCTGCCTTCCACCACTTCAGGTAGAAGTCGCGCCCCCAGCTCAGCGGAGTGGTCGCTCCGTCGGGTCCGGGCCACACGTACGACTGGGGCGCGAAGGCTCCGGCCTCTGCGCGCTCGGCAGCCAGGTCAGCCAGGGCGTCGCGCAGGGGAGGCGGGATGGGCACCACGCGCGTCTTGCCGTTCTTCGGCGGGACGACGCACCACTCGCCACCGCTGACGGTGCTGATGCTTTCCGCTACGGTGATGCGCCCGCGCAGTAGGTCCACGTTCTCCCATCGGAGGCCGCAGCACTCCCCTGCCCGCATTCCCGTCTGCGCGGCGAACCGCACCAGCAACCCGTACGCAGGGTCACCGCTCATCTGTTCCATCGCCCCGACCAGCCGCTCCACCTGCTGCGCGCTCAGGTACGGCGTCGACGTCGTGTCGCGGTGGGCCTTGGGCAGGTCGTCGCGGGTGAGGCCGTGCGCCGGGTTGCCGCGCAGGTAGCGGGCGCGCACGGCGGCGTCAAGCACCTGCCGCATCACCCGCACAGCGTTGTGGACCGTCCCCGGTGCCAGCGGCTTGCCGGTGGGGGTTCGGCCGGCTCGCTCGCGGTATCGCGCGTCTCGTTCGGCCCGAGACGATTCCGGGTTCTCCGGCTTGTTGCTGTGGCCCACCCGCTTGCCGTGCAGCGACAGGTCCGTAATCCACGCCACCAGGTCCATCGTGGTGATGCTGCCGATGGCCCGATCCGCGAACGTGGGATAGATGCGCTGGTCCAGGATCGTCCGGTACGACCGCTCCGTCTTCGGTCGCAGGTTACGGCTGTTCAGCCACAGCTCGGCCACCTCACGGAAGGTACGGCGTGCGTCGCTGGGGTCGATGTAGTCGCCCCGGTTGCGGTCGGCCTTGATGTTGTCCAGGAACCGCTTGGCCTCTGTCCGGGTGGAGAACGTCTTGCTGCGACGTTGGCCTCCGTCGTCGTACCGCCGAGCCTGGAATCGTCCAGTGGTCTGCTCACGAATTGCATAGCGGTTGGTCATGTTTCGCTCCCTTGCCTGTCAATACCTATTCACAGCCTACCGGTCCAAACGTTCAGCTCAAACGTCAGTAACCTTGTCCGAGTAGCGCTTTCACCTGCACAGACGCTCCCGCGACGGGCTTCTATAGCCCCGCTCCAGCCCCACGACGACCGAAATCTGACGAGTACGTCGCCCCTGCGGTTGACTTTGCAGGGCACCCCTGCCAGCCCCCGCCCGGTGCCCTACCAATCCGATGTGGCGACGCCTGGGCGGCAGCGATTGGCCTACCTGCCGCGCCTGCGGGCGCGGGGGTGGCGCGGTGGCGGGCTGGTACGGCGAACCTGCTCCAGGGCGTCCTCGTACGGAATGAGGCCGAGATCCACTACCTCGTCCGCCGGAGCCGGCTCGGGCATAGGCCGCGGGACGAACGGGGCGGCTTCGTCCTCAGCCTGGCGCAGCTCTTCAGTGTCGGCGTTCTGCAAGTCGGACCAGCGTCAGCGCCAATCTGACCACGACTGTGCTCAGAACCCCATCTGAATTCGGTATCGCCTGAACAACTACGCTTGATCATGTTTCCGCCCTTCATTTGGAACGTTGCCGGGAGCGCCACCCTCTCCGGAGTGATGAGGCCCGACACCGCTGCTGCGACTTCTACATCGGTAAGCGGCTGCCCTACCACCGAATAGACCTGGGAGCGCCCACGAGCCGTCACCTTCAACAGCCCTGCCTCCACACACAGGGTCCGCCCGAGATGGAAGAAGTACACGTGCCTACGCGGGTCGCGATCTGTTGCTGAGACTCCCGCGTGCGCGCAGATAGTCCTCACGTTCGGCAGCTTCCCCTCCGCCGAACATTCCACCACTGCCCGATACGCCAGGACCGCGCCTTCCACCGCTCGCTCTTCGCGGGGCCGGCCGACGGTCCCCTTCGGCGGAAAGCTCATCGTCTGTTCCATGCCTTCTCCTTGTGAAACAACTTCGGCGCATTGCCGGGGTCTGTTGATGTTGTTGTTTGTGAGGCCGTGATTGCCACCAGGACCGGACGGTAGGGGGTACATGGGTACCTGTACCCGGCTACCTTTCCGATCCGACCCCCTAAGATCGTGTCTTGTATGGGTCGGATCCTG
>NZ_AJFC01000047.1:0-23966 GCF_000256505.1 Rhodococcus sp. P14
ATCCCAGTATCGCGCACCACGATCCACCCTTTCCACGCTGCACTCCGTCGCCCGGTCCCTCGGGCCGGGGAGTGCGCATGCGGATGTAGCGCAGCTGGTAGCGCATCACCTTGCCAAGGGGAGGGTCGCGGGTTCGAATCCCGTCATCCGCTCCACCCCCCGGTGTGCCACCCGGACGAGGTCGCCGGTACCGGTCGCCCACACCACTCGACGACGAAGGCCCTCCCGGTCGGGAGGGCCTTCGTCGTGTCACCGCTCCCTCAGCGGGAAGCGTGCAGCCGGTTGGCTCCCGCGATCATCGCGCGCAGTGCCGATTCGGTTCCGGTCGCCGCGGCACCCATGCTCCAGAGCCGGCGCCCGTCCGCCTCGCACAGCAGGAATGTCGTGTGGGTGTCGCCGAGGTCGAACTGGTGGAACGAGAGAATCTCGAGCGGCATCCCGAGGGTGTGCATCATGACGGTCATGGCGGACACCGGACCGGTGGCCGTCGCCGCCGCCGTGTGGATGGTCTCTCCCACGCCGAAAGTGGCCTCGAAGTTCCGCCGACCGGCGCACGGAGCCCCGGCCGACCAGCCACCGAGACGGACCGGCCCGTGCGGTGCATAGGTCGCGGTGAACTCGGTCCAGCTCGTGCCGAGCGCCTCGGCACGCAACTCGCGCGGCAGGGATCGTCCGTAGCGGGCGGCGAACGGATCGATCGGCGCCGAGTATGCGGTCTCCGCGTCGCCGGCGGCGTAGGAGGTGCGGGGAGCGGTGGAGGTGAAGGCGTTCATCGTAGGAGGTCTTCCGCGTGAAGGGAGGACCGACAGGTAGCTCGACGACCCGCAGCGAGGGGTCGGTCCGAATCAGACCCCGCTACGGCGGTGAACTACGAGTACGCGCTTCATGAGAGCCCACAGTAGAGCGTTGCCCGGCGGAAGGCAACCACCCGGACGGCCGGCCCGTGACCCAACCGTGACCACCCCGGTTGGAACCTGAGGGATTCCTCATGTATTGTCGGAGATGCCATCCCCCCGATGGTAATGAACCCCAGCCATGACCCCCCATCCAAGGCTGGGGTTCAGCCATTTCCGGACGTCGAACGGATACCTGCCCCGACCGTCGGCGCGGTGCCCCGCCGAGTGATCTACTGGTTCCCATGTCCACTCCGTCACTCGAGGAATCGACCGCGAACGTCTCCGTCGAGCAGGCCGGCATCTGGGATGCCGAGACCATCGCCGATGTCGCAGCCACCACGTTCCCCCTGGCCTGCCCGGCCGACGCCTCCCAGGAGGACATCGCCGCGTTCATCGACGACACCCTCTCGGCGGAACGGTTCAGCGAGTACCTCACCGACCCGACCCGCATCGTGCTCAAGGCGACCGTCGGCGGCGAGATCGTGGGCTACCTCATGGCCGTCGATGCCGAACCGACGGACCCGGAAGTCCGTGAAGCCGTGACCGCGCTGCCCACCACCGAGATCAGCAAGCTCTACGTGCTGCCGGGCAAGCACGGCACCGGAGTGGCGGCGGCCCTGATGGCTGCCGTCGTCGAGCATGCCCGGGCAGCCGGCTGCCGGGGGCTGTGGCTGGGGGTCAACCAGCAGAACTCTCGGGCCCGGCGGTTCTACGCCAAGAACGAGTTCGAGGTCGTGGGAACGCGCACGTTCCAGGTCGGCTCGCAGACCCATCACGACTACGTCATGCAACGCACCCTGTGACGCGCGGACCCCGCCTGCGGCGGGGGCAGCCGGGAACCCGACTCAGCTGGCGGCGGTCTCGAACCGCGACAGCGCCAACAGGCGCGAGGTCGCACGCAGGTACTTCTTGCGGTAGCCGCCGGCGAGCATCTCGTCGGTGAAGATCTCGTCCAGCTTCGCGCCGGCGACGGTCACCGGAATGCTCGCGTCGTAGAGCCGGTCGGCGAGCACCACCAGACGCAGCGCCACGGACTGGTCGTGGGCGGCATGAACCCCGTTGAGGAAGACGGCCGCGACGCCCTCGACGAGCTTGCCGTACCGGGACGGATGCAGCGTGCTCAGGTGCGCGCACAGCTCGTCGAAGTCGTCGAGGGTGGCGCCGGGGACCGCATCGGCGCGATCGAGCAGCTCCTCGGAGCTGATCGGGTCCGGGGCCGGCGGCAGGTCGCGATGGCGGTAGTCGGGACCGTCCACGCGGATGGTCTCGAAGATCGAGGCGAGCTTCTTGATCTCGCGCAGGAAGTCCTGCGCCGCGAATCGCCCCTCTCCCAGCTGCCCGGGCAGGGTGTTGGACGTGGCGACGATGGACACGCCCCGCGCCGAGAGTTCGGTCAGCAGGCGGGAGACCAGCATCGTGTCGCCCGGGTCGTCGAGCTCGAACTCGTCGATGCACAGCACGCTGTGGCCGGACAGCTCCTCGACGGCCTTGTTGAAGCCGAGAGCGCCGACGACGTGGGTCAGCTCCACGAAGGTGCCGAACGCCTTCGGCGACGGCGCCGCGTGGAAGATCGAGGCCAGCAGGTGGGTCTTGCCGACGCCGAAGCCGCCGTCGAGGTAGAGACCGGCGCCGGTGGACGGCGCCTTCCGTCCGAACAGGCCGCGCCGGCCGCCACCCCGGATCTTCGCGATCTTGTGGGCGAACTCCTCCGCCGTCGCGACAGCGGTCGCCTGGCTCGGCTCGTTCGGATCGGGGATGTAGGACGCGAAGCTCACGTCGTCGAACATCGCGGGCGGAACCATCTGGGCCACCAGTTGGTCGGACGGCACCACGGGATTGCGATCGACGAGACGTTCGTGCATTTCTCCAGGGTAGGGCCGTCGCTCGAGGCGACCGGTACACCCGGGGCAGATTGCGACCTACTTCACACCACGTACACCTGATCGTCACATCCGGCGGATCGGACGATCCGGTCACGTGCGCGGGCCCGCGCACCGACCTGGCAGGCTGTGCGCATGCGCAGAACCCGTGTGCTCACCGTGGGCATCGTCGTGCTCGGAACGATGACCGCCGCGTGCGGGGCGGGCCCTTCGGTACGCCCCGACGTCGCGGTAGTGCAGGAGGCGGACGGCCGGGCCACTCCCACCGGCGAGGATCCGGCCCTCGCCCCGGAGCTACCGGTGCCGGCCCGGGACCTGGACTGGCGCGACTGCACCGCCGACACCCTCGCCGCCCAGCAGCTGCCGCCGGGACCCACCGGTCTCGTCCTCGAATGCGCCCAGCTTCCCGCTGCGATCGACGCCACAGGCACCGTGCCGGGTTCGTTTCCGCTCGACGTGCTGCGCGCCCGGCTGGCACAGACTCCCACCGATGCGGCCCCGCTCGTCATGACGACGGGCGCGGACATGCCCTCCTCGGGGGCGCTGGCCGCACTGTCGACCGGCTCGCTCGCCGAACTCGTGGCCTCCCGGCCGATCATCGCGGTGGATCGGCGCGGCCTCGGCGCCTCCCAGCCGATCGAGTGCATCTTCGGAGCGGACCGGCGCGCCCTGGCCGACCACGGACAGTTCGGCCGCACCGGCGACGGTCCGGAGCGGGTCGCCGAACTCGGGCGGCAGGCCACCATCGCATGCACCGACTACCTGCAGCCGCAGGAACTGCTGTTCGACGCCGCCCACGCCGCCGACGATCTCGAGCAGCTGCGAACCACGTGGGGCGTCGATCGGATCGGCGTGCTCGGCATCGGCAACGGCGCCACGGTCGCCCTCGCCTACGCGTCGAAGTACCCGACCACCCTCGGCCGCCTCGTCCTCGACTCCCCCGCCGCCGCGACGGCCGACGCCGAACTGCTGGCCGAGAGCCGGGTGCGCGGCGCGGAGTCGGCGGTCGACGCGTTCGCCCGCCAGTGCGTCGCGCTGGCGTGCTCGCTGGGGCCGGACCCGCGGGCCGCGCTCGAGGACCTGCACGCCCGCGCCGCGACCGGCGCTCTTGCACCGCTCTCGTCGAACGCCCTGCTCACCGCGGTGACGTGGTTTCTGGGAACCCCCCGCAGCGACGCGCAGGCCCGGGTCCGCGAGCTGTCCGACGCTCTGTCCGCCGCCGGTGCGGGAGACGTGACGCCGATGCTCGAACTCGTCGGCGCCGCCGAGGCCGTGCTGTCGTCCGACGGGCAGTTCGTCTCCCGCTGCAGCGACGGTCAGCGATGGCCCACGACGGCCCGGGCCACCGAGCTGCAGCGAACGTGGTCGGCGAACTACCCCCTGTTCGGCGGCGACAGCGCGGTCGGTCTCACCGCGTGCAGCGCCTGGCCGAGCATGCCGACACCGCCGCTGCCGCCGGAGGTGCGCGTACCCGTGCTGGTGACGACGGGTGCCGCCGATCCGCTCGTCGGCAGCGCGGGCCTCGAGTCGGTCACCGGCGCCCTCACCGCCGTCTCGGCCCGGTGGGCGGCGCTGTCCTGGCAGGGTGCCGGATACTCCGCGGTCCTGCACTCCGGCTGCGTCCAGGCACGCCTGGCGGCCTACCTCGACACCGGTGCCCTGCCGCCGAACGGCAGCCTGTGCCCGGCGTGAATCAGCGTGCGCCGCGTCCCGGGCCCGGCGCCGTCGGGTGGGGACGGTGGGCGGCCGCTCCCGGCTCTCGGTGTACCGTGCCGTAGTGTTCCTCAGCCGCCTCGAGCCCCGCACCGCCCGCACCACCGCGGAGGTGGTCAAGTGCGTGGTGTGGCCGTTGGCCGTGCTCACGGTGCTGCACCGTGTGGTGGTCAAAGCCGTCAACGGATTCCGCACCGACGACTTCACTCCCGTCTACAACGCGGCCCTGGCGTTTCTCAACCGCCGGCCGGTGTACACGGCGAACTTCGAGTGGGTGGACCCGCACTATCTGTACCCCCCGTCCGGGACGTTGCTGATCTCCCCGATCGCGGTAATCGACCCCGAACGCTCCCGGTGGCTGTTCATCATCGCCAACGCGATCGCGATCATCGTGGCGCTGTACCTGCTGCTGCGAATGTTCGGCTACGGTCTCGACTCGGTGCTCGCCCCGATCCTCCTGTTGGCGGCGTTCAGTTCCGAGACGGTGACGAACACCCTGGTCTTCACCAACATCAACGGCCTCGTCCTGCTCGGCGAGGTCGCCTTCCTGACGCTGTTGCTGAGCCGGCGCGATCTGTGGGCGGGCGTCGCGATCGGGTTGACGTTCGCGGTCAAACCGATCCTCGCGCCCCTGCTGCTGATTCCGTTCGTGCGCCGGCAGTGGAAGGTGTTCGCCACTGCCGCGGCGGTGCCGCTCGGCCTGACGCTCGTCGCGTGGCCGCTCTCGGTGGACGCCTGGGCGTTCGTCGAGCGCACCACGCCGTACCTGTTCGAGGCACGCGACTACTTCAACAGCGCCATCGTCGGCAACGGCATGTACTACGGCCTGCCGGCGTGGCTGATCCTCGGGCTGCGCGTCGTCCTGGGCCTCATGGTCGTCGTCTCGCTGTGGCTGCTGTACCGGTACTGCCGCCACGACGAGCTCTTCTTCGTCGGCACGAGCACGGGGGTGTTGCTCACCGCGTCGTTCCTGCTCGGTTCGCTCGGCCAGATGTACTACTCGATGATGCTGTTCCCGTTGCTGATGACGGTCGTGTTGCCCAATTCGGTGATGCGGAACTGGCCGGCCTGGCTGGCGGTCTACGGCTTCATGAGCTACGACAGCTGGCTGTCGGGGCGGTGGCCGGAGGCCGGGCGCGCCGCCGAGTACATGAAGACGACGTTCGGGTGGTCGCTGCTGCTCATCGTGATCTTCGCCGTGCTGCTCGACCGCTATCTGGCCGCCCGGCGGGAGGGCCGGCTGGCGGACGGCATCGAACCGTCGTTCCTGTTGCCGGCACACGAGCCCGCACCGCAGGGCGAGCTCGTGGCGACGAACCGCGGTGACGGCTAGCGTGGAGTTCATGGCTGACGCTGTCCCGACCGAACCCGCGCCGAAGGTATCCCGCAGCGACGACGAATGGCGCGCCCGCCTCACCGCCGCGGAGTACGCGGTGCTGCGGCAGGCCGGCACCGAGCGGCCCTTCGTCGGCGAATACACCGACACGGAGACCGAGGGTGTGTACGAGTGCCGCGCCTGCGGAGCCGAACTGTTCCGCAGCACCGAGAAGTTCCATTCGCACTGCGGGTGGCCCTCGTTCTTCGACCCGGCGTCGAGTGACGCGGTGATCCTGCGCTCCGACACGTCCCTCGGCATGCGCCGGGTGGAGGTACTGTGCGCGTCCTGCCACAGCCATCTCGGGCACGTGTTCGAGGGCGAGGGGTACCCGACTCCGACGGATCAGCGGTACTGCATCAACTCGATCTCCCTGCGCCTGGTTCCGAGGGACTGAGGCCCGCCGCGAACAACGCGCGCCACAGTCCGCGGCGACGCTCGGCGGTGGGCAGCGGCTCGACGAGGGCGAAGGAGCAGCCGATGCGGCGGGCCGCACCGTCGGCTTCCTCACTGTCGCCCACCATCAGGGTGCGCTCCGGGGACACCCCGAGCGCCGCGGTCGCGTGCCGGAAGATCTCCGGCTCCGGTTTGACCGCGCCGACTTCGAAGGAAAGCACGAACTCCGACACCAGATCGTCGATACCGAGCGCCGCGAACGCCGGCCGGATGTCGAAGGCGATGTTGCTCAGCACGGCCACCGCGAGGCCCTCGCCGGCGAGCGCCTCGATCACCGGCACCGTGTCCGGGTAGACCGTCCAGCAGCGCGGATCGGTCAGCTTGGTGTACAGGCCGAGGGCCTGCCCCTCGTCGGCGACTCCGGAACGGCGCAGCACCGTCAGGTATGCGTCCCGGTGCCAGCGGGGGTCGCGGTCGCGGTTGATCCAGGCGTGATGCTCGGCGGCGTCCATCTCGACGGGCTGACCGGTGGGGGCGGTCATCCGGCGCATCAGCTCGGCCTGCCGGTGCACGTCGAAGGGCTCGCCCCGCTCGTCGGTGAGGTCGGCCAGCCAGGATTCGTCCTCCTCGAGCCGGAACAACGTGCCGGAGAAGTCGAACAGCACGGCGTCGAACGGTTGAACGTTCATGATGCGAAGGCTAACGGCTGCACCGTCGGGGTGCGGATCGAGCGCGGAGCGACGACGATCGAATCCATGTCGACGACCCGTGCGTCCAAGTCCAAGGTTTCGATCGTCGGCGCCGGCAGCGTCGGCACCGCCGTCGCCTACGCATGCCTGATCCGGGGCTCGGCGGATTCGCTGGCCCTGTTCGATCCGAACACCGACAAGGTGCGGGCCGAGGTGCTCGACCTGAACCACGGCACCCAGTTCGCCCCCGCGTGCCGCATCGACGGCGCCGACGACCTCGCCGTCACCGCCGGCTCCGATCTGATCGTCGTGACGGCGGGCGCCAAGCAGAAGCCGGGCCAGTCACGGCTCGAGCTGGCGGCAGCGAACGTGCGCATCGTCCGGGAACTCACACCGGCGCTGCTCGCGCTCTCCCCCGAGGCGGTGGTGCTGTTCGTCAGCAACCCGGTCGACGTGGTGACGTATGCGGCGATCCGCGCAACGGACGCCCCCGACGGGCAGATCCTCGGGTCCGGCACGGTCCTCGACTCGGGACGGTTGCGCTTCCTCGTCGCGCAGCACGTCGGCGTCGCGGTGGAGAACGTGCACGCCCTCATCGTCGGCGAGCACGGCGATTCGGAGATCACCCTGTGGTCGAGCGCGACGGTGGGTGGGGTTCCGGCCACCGAGTACCGCGACGAGCACGGAGCGGCGGTGTTCGACGCCGCGGTCCGCGAGCAGATCTCCACCCGGGTGATGCGCAGCGCGTACGAGATCATCCAGGGCAAAGGCGCCACCAACCTGGCCATCGGCCTGTCCACCGCCCGCATCGTGGAGGCGGTGCTGCGGGATCAGCACCGGGTGCTGCCGGTCTCGACGCTGCAGCGCGGCGTGCACGGGATCGAAGGGGTGTGCCTGTCGCTGCCGACGATCGTCGACGGCCGCGGCGCCGGCCGGGTACTCGAGATCCCCCTCTCGCCCGACGAGGCCGCCGGGTTGCGGGCGTCGGCGCAGACGTTGCGGGAGGTGCAGCGCTCGCTGGGGTTGTGACCGCCGGGCCCGGCTCCGACCGACGCATCGTCCATCTCCCGGGTAGCGACGGATACCGTCGCTCGGCCCGCAGGTACCCGGGTGGCTCGGGCAGGTACCCCGCCTCAGCGGGTGCGGATCACCGGCGGGTCGTAGGCGCGGATCGGCGGCAGGTCCCCGTCGAAGCGTTCGATCTGCACGAGCGCGTGCTGGCCCGTGCAGCCGCGGGCCAGACTCGAGGTGCCCACGTCGGCGGTGAGCACGTTGGGATTTCCGTGCACACACATCGAGCCGGGATCGGCCGGATCGAGCGGGTCGTACCAGGCGCCGGTGGCCAGCTGCACCACCCCGGGCATCAGGCCGTCGTCGAGGACGGCGCCGGCCAGGCATGCGCCGCGGTCGTTGAACACCCGCACGACGTCGCCGCCCGCCACACCGCGGGCGGCCGCATCGGCCGGATGCATGCGGATCGGTTCGCGCCCGCGGATCTTCGAGGCCTGACTGACGCCGCCGTGGTCGAGCTGGCTGTGCAGGCGGGTCTTGGGCTGGTTCGCGATCAGGTGCAGCGGGTAGTGCTGCGCGCGGGGGCCGCCGAGCCACTCCTCCGGCTCGAACCACGCAGGGTGCCCGGCGCAGTCGTCGTAGCCGAAGCCGTCGATGTCGGCGGAGAAGATCTCGATGCGCCCACTCGGGGTACGCAGGGGGTTGCGCTGGGGGTCGGCGCGGAACTCCTCGAACAGTGTCAGCTCGTCCTCGGTGCGCATCCGCACGTGTCCGCGCACCCAGAACTCGTCGAACTCCGGAGGGGATTCGACGCGGGCGTCGTCGGCGAGGACGAATCCGCGCCACTGCTCGTACAGGTGCTCGAGCCACTGCCGCGCCGTGCGGCCCTCGGTGAACCGGTCCCCGAAGCCGAGACGGTGCGCGAGCGCCGAGAACGTGTCGTAGTCGTCGCGGGCGGCGGCGAATCGCGGGGCGGCGGCGTGCATCGCGACCAGCAGCGGGTCGTTGCGGGTGCAGCTGAGATCCTCGCGTTCGAGGGATGTGGTGGACGGCACGACGATGTCGGCGTGCTTGGCCGTCGGCGTCCAGTACGGGTCGTGCACGACGATCGTGTCCGGGCGGGCCAGGGCGCGGCGCAGCCGACCCAGGTCCTGATGGTGGTGGAACGGGTTGCCGCCGGCCCAGTACACGAGCCGGATGTCGGGGTACGTCAGGCGCCGGCCGTCGAAGTCGTACTCCTGGCCCGGCCGCAGCAGCAGGTCGGAGATCGCGGCCACGGGAATCAGGTCACCGACCGGATTGTCGCCCTGGAACAGGGTCGGGAGCGGGTACGGGACGGGCGCGATGCCGGGTTCGTTCATCGAGCCGTAGCCGTGACCGAACCCGCCGCCGGGCAGCCCGATCTGGCCGAGCATCGCGGCGAGGGTCACCCCCGCCCACGGGGCCTGCTCGCCGTACCGGACCCGCTGCAGCGACCAGGTGACGGTGATCAGGGTGCGGCCGGCGGCCATGCGCCGGGCCAGCGCGGCGAGGGTCTCGGCGGACAGCCCGGACAGGGCGGCCGCCCACTGCGGTGTCTTGGCGACGCCGTCGGTGCGGCCGAGCAGATAGTCCTCGAACTTGTCGTAGCCGACGCAGTAGCGGTCGAGGAAGTCGCGGTCGGCGAGGCCCTCGGTGGCGAGCACGTAGGCGAGGGCGAGCATGATCGCGACGTCCGTCCCGGGTCGCGGCGCGAGGCGTTCGGCGGCGCCGTGCAGATCGTCGTGCAGGGGGCTGACGGACACGACCGTCCCGCCGCGGGCGCGCAGAGCGTCGAGCGCCCCCCGCGTGGGATGGTTGCTGGTGCCGCCGTCGTTGACGGCCGTGTTCTTGAGCGGCACCCCGCCGAAACACACCATCAGGTCGGTGTCGCGGGCGATGACGTCCCAGTTCGTCGCACGGGCGAACAGCTTCCAGTGCGTGCCGACCACGCGCGGCATGATCACGCCGGTCGCACCGAGCGAATAGCTGTGCACCGAGCGGGTGTAGCCGCCGAGCATCTTCAGGAAGCGATGCACCTGACTCTGCGCGTGGTGGAACCGGCCCGGCGACGACCACCCGTACGAACCGCCGAAGATCGCCCGGTTGCCGTGCGCGTCGATCACGCGCTGCAGCTCGCCGGCCAGCAGTTCGGTCAGCTCGTCCCAGGACACCGCGACGAATTCGTCGTCGCCGCGGCGATCGCTCGGCCCCGGTCCGTGCTCGAGCCAGCCCCGGCGCACCGCCGGTCCCGCGACCCGCGAGCGGTGCCGCACCGAGCCGACGGCATTGTCGAGAAACGGTGACGGATCGGCGTCGCCGCGGAAGGGATGCACGGCGCTGACATCGCCCTCGTGCGTCTCGACCTCGAACATCCCCCAGTGCGCCATGTGCTGGTACCGCACGGGCCGAGAACTCATGGTGCACAGTCTGCCAGGGGGTGCACCGCGTCCTTCCGGCGAGCCGACGGCGCCCCCGGAGTCCGCGCAAGGGCGGCGTCTCCGGGGGGTGACGGCGGGCGTCAGGGCAGCGCGGTGATCAGCGTCTCGAGGTCGACGCGCGGTCCGGTGAAGAACGGGGTCTCCTCCCGGACGTGCATGCGGGCCTCGGTGGCACGCAGGTCGCGCATGAGGTCGACGATGCGATCGAGTTCGGGGGCTTCGAATGCGAGGATCCACTCGTAGTCGCCGAGGGCGAACGCGGGCACGGTGTTGGCCCGCACGTCCGGGTAGCCGCGCGCGGCCTTGCCGTGGTCGGCGAGCATCTGGCGGCGTTCGGCGTCGGGGAGCAGGTACCACTCGTACGACCGCACGAACGGGTAGACGCAGACGTAGTTGCCGGGTTCCTCACCGGCGATGAAGGCGGGCAGGTGGCTCTTGTTGAACTCGGCCGGCCGGTGCAGGCACACGTTCGACCACACCGGGGTGGTGGTGCGGCCGAGGACGGTGGTCCGGCGGAAATCGGCGTAGAGCTTCTGCAGGTCTTCGAGTCGCTCGGCGTGCGTCCAGATCATGAAGTCGGCGTCGGCGCGCACCCCGGCGACGTCGTAGATGCCGCGCACGACCAGATCGGTGCCGTCGTAGGCCGCGAAGAACTTCTGGGCGTCCTCGATCGCCGCGGAGCGGTCGTCGCCGAGGGCACCGGGCTGGACCCGGAACACCGAGAACATCGCGTAGCGCAGGGTGGAATTGAGCTTGTCGTAGTCGAGACGTGCCATACCGCTCATCCTGCCACTCGGGTTGCCAGGCGCGTCGCGGCCGTCGTGCCTGATGCGACACATGCCGGCACACCCACGCCGTGGAGCATCGCGCCGGCGACCTCGAGGCCGTCGACGGCGGCGACCGCGTCCTCGAGCGCCGCGACGATGTCGAGGTGCCCGGCCCGGTACTGCGGCAGGCCCCCGTGCCAGCGCTGGACGAACGCGGCCACGGGCTCGTCGGTGACACCGGTGACGGTGGCGAGGTCGATGCGCGCGCGGGCGATCAGCTCGTCGTCGGGGGCGTCGACGATCGCGGCCTCGCCGTAGCGGCCGAACGATGCGCGGGCCAGCGCGACGTCGCGCCCGGCCAGGTGGGGCCACTTGCGGCTCGACAGGGTGAACGCCTTGGCGGACAGATCCTCGCCGGTGGCCACGAGGATCCCCGAGTTCTGCGGCAGTGCGGCACCGTCCGGCAGTGCCAGCGCGACCACCGCCGACGATGCGAGCGGGATCCGGGCCGCCTGGGCGGCTGCCGCCGGGACGGCGTCGGCGAGCAGTTCGGCGGCGCGGTCGGCGGGCACCGCGAGGACGACGCCGTCCACGGGCCCGATCGGGTCGAGGTCCCAGCGGCCGCCGCTGCGGCGCAGTCCGCTCGCGGTGACGTGCCGGATCTCGGCGTCGGCCGCCTTCTCGAGCGCGTCGAGCAACGTGCCGTAGCCGTCGCGCAGGGTGCCGAACACGGGTGTGTCCGAGGGCTCGGGCAGGGCTCGGACGACCGCCTCGCTCAGGCTCGGGGCCCCCGCGTCGAGGGCTGCGGCCAGAGCCGGCAGGGTGGCCCGCACGCCTGCGGTGTCCGAGAGCCCGGAGTAGACGCCGCCGAGGAGGGGGTCGACGGAGCGGCGCACCACCTGCTCGCCGAACCGGGCGGTCACCAGGTCGGCCACCGAGACGTCGCGGGTGCGGTCCCAGTGCAGCGGAACGGTGGGCTCGGCGGCGATTCGCGCAAGGGTCTCGGTGTCGACGAGACCGGTGAGCGCCCCGGCGTCGGCGGGGATCCCCATCAGGGTGCCGCCGGGCAGCGGGTGCAGCGCGGCGCCGGCGTAGATCAGCGGCCGGGCCCCGGACGGGTGGACGATCCGGTCGCTCAGGCCCAGCTCCGCGAGCAGCGCCGGGACCTCGGGGCGGCGACCGATGAACGCTTCCGCTCCCACGTCGACCGGATCGCCGGCGAGCGGCACCGTGTGCAGCTTTCCGCCGAGCCGATCGGCGCCCTCGAGCAGGACGATCCGGGCGTGCGCGCCGAGCAGGCGACGGAGCCGGTACGCCGCGACGAGCCCGGTGATGCCGCCCCCGACGACGGCGACGCTCGGCGTACCGCTCACAACGAGTGCACCAGGTCGACGACCGCGGTGAGGACGTCCGGGTCGGTGTCCGGGAGGACACCGTGCCCGAGGTTGAAGATGTGCCCGGTGGCTCCCGCGGCGCGGGCGCGGTCCCCCTCGGCGACGATGCGCCGCACCTCTGCCTGGACGACGTCGGGTCCGGCGAACAGGATCGCGGGATCGAGGTTGCCCTGCAAGGCCTTTCCGGCCCCCACCCGGGTGGCGGCGACGTCCAGCGGCACCCGCCAGTCCACGCCGACCACGTCGGCGCCGGCCTCACCCATCGCGCCGAGCAGCTCGCCGGTGCCGACGCCGAAGTGGATGCGCGGCACGCCGGCGGACTCGACCTCGGCGAACACCCGTTCCGAGTGGGGCAGCACGAACTCGCGGTAGTCGGCCAGCGACAGCGCGCCCGCCCACGAGTCGAACAGCTGGACCGCGTCGACGCCGGCGTGCAGCTGGGCCTGCAGGAACGCGATCGTGATGTCGGCGAGCCGCCCCAGGAGGGCGTGCCACGTGCGCGGCTCGGCGTGCATGAGGGCCTTGGTGCGCTCGTGGTTGCGGCTGGGACCGCCCTCGACGAGGTAGGAGGCGAGGGTGAACGGCGCCCCGGCGAAACCGATGAGCGGGACGTCGCCGAGCTCGCGGGTGAGCAGCCCGACCGCCCGTGCGACGGCACCGACCTCGTCGTGCTCGAGGATCGGCAGCTTCGCCACGTCCGCCGCGGTGCGCACGGGGTCGGCGATCACCGGTCCGGTCCCGGCCACGATGTCGAGGTCGATCCCCGCGGCCTTGAGCGGAACTACGATGTCCGAGAACAGGATCGCAGCATCGACGCGATGACGGCGCACCGGCTGCAGGGTGATCTCGCACACCAGCTCGGGATCGAAGCAGGACTCGAGCATGCCGATGTTCGCCCGGATCTCCCGGTACTCGGGAAGCGAGCGACCGGCCTGTCGCATGAACCACACGGGCCGGTGTGCCGGCTCGAGTCCCCGCGCGGCGGCGAGCAGGGGCGCCTGCGGGAGCTGGCGCCGCGTCGGGTACTCCACACGCGGGGTGGAGCCGACGTTCGTGTTCTCCAGGCCGGTCATCGATCCTCGTTCGTCCAGGGGCACGGGTCGCCGCCCATGCTGCCACGTCCGGCCACCCCTCCGGAATCGGCGCGCCTCCCGCGTGGCCCCGGTCACCCGGTCTAACGTCCGCAGTCGTGACCACCTCGCCCGCCGAGCCGGCTCAGTTCCGCGCGGCCATCGACTCGATGAACGCGGCCACCGTGCGGCCGGAAATCGAGGTGGGTCCGATCCGGCCGCCGCAGCGGCTGGGGCCGTACAGCTACGCGCTGGGCGCGGAGGTGCTTCATCCGGACACCGATCTGGTGCCCGAGCAGTCGGAGGGCGACGCGTTCGGCAGGCTGATCCTGCTGCACGATCCGGACGGCGACGAGGCCTGGAACGGCACCATGCGGCTCGTCGCCTACATCCAGGCGGACGTGGACGCCTCGCTGGCTGCCGATCCCCTGCTTCCGGAGGTGGCCTGGAGCTGGCTGGTCGATGCCCTCGACGCGCACGGCGAGCCGCTGACGGCGCTCGGCGGCACCGTGACGTCGACGAGTTCGGTGCGCTTCGGTGACATCGCCGGCCCGGCCCGAGCGCATCAGCTCGAGCTGCGGGCCTCGTGGACCGCGCAGTCCGGTGAACTCGGCCCGCACGTGGAGGCGTTCTGCGAGGTGCTCGCGTACGCGGCGGGCCTGCCCCCGGCGGGCGTGACGCAGCTTCAGCCCTGAATCGTCGGCACGGAATCGTCGGCACGGAATCGTCGCCGCCGGCGCCCGGGTTCCCGACGGGCCGGAACGGGTGTACGGGGCACGTCGCGGTCCTATGATCGAGGCATGCGGCGGCTCAGCGGGCTCGACGCCGCGCTTCTCTACACCGACACACCCGGGCAGCCGGTACAGATCGGTGGCCTCGCCCTGCTCGACGTCTCCACCGTGCCGGGGGGCTACTCCTTCGAACGGCTGGGATCCGACCTGGCGGCGCGGGTCGCGGCAGTGCCGCTGCTGCGCCGGCGAGTGGTCGATTCCCGGTTCAATCCCGGCCACCCCGCGTGGGTGGACGACCCGGGTTTCGACGTCGGCCGGCATCTGCGCCGGTTCACCGTGCCACCGCCGGGTACCGCCGCCGAACTGGCGGTGCTCTGCGGGCAGCGCTTCGCGCAGCGGTTCGACCGGTCCGGGCCACTGTGGGAGACCGCGGTGTTCGAGGGGCTGGCCGACGGCTCGGTCGCGGTGCTGACACGCATCCACCACGCCGTGGTGGACGGCCTCGCCGGAGCGACCCTGCTGGCGCAGTTGTGTGACCTCGAACCGGGGGCGCCGCCCCCGCAACCCGAGTCGCCCGGCGTCGGCGGGGGCAACCGCCTGAGCGTCGCCGCGGGCGGCATCGCCGATCTCGCCGCGCGTCCGCTGCACCTGGCCCGGGCGGTACGGTCCAGCGCGGCGCTGGTGCCCGGTTGGGTGGGCCGGGCCCGGCGGGGCGAGGCGATGGCGGTTCCGCTCACGGCCCCGCGGACGTCGTTCAACCGCCGCGTGACCGGCCGCCGCAACGTCGCATTCGTGACGCTGGATTTCACGGCCGTGAAGGCGGTCAAGCGGGCGTTCGGCGTCACCGTCAACGACGTCGTGCTCGCGCTGTGTTCCTCGGTTCTGCGCCGGTATCTCGCCGCCCGCCGTGAGCTGCCGGCCTCTCCCCTGTTGGCGGCCGTCCCGGTCTCGGTGCACGGACGCGCCCGGGGCGACGCCGGCAACCAGATCTCGGTACTGATGGGGCGGCTGCACACCGAGATCGCCGACCCGGTGGTGCGGCTGCATGCCGTGGCGGCGGACCAGACCGCGGCGAAGGCGCATCAGGCCACGTTCGACCCGGATCTGCTCGGCAGCTGGGGCCAGGTGACCCCGGGAGCGGCGTTCGGTGCGGTGCTGCGGCTGTATTCGGCGCTGCGACTGCCCGACGTGCTCCCCGTGCTCAACAACCTCGTCGTCTCCGATATCCCCGGGCCGAAGGACACGCTGTACTACCTGGGCGCGCGGATCACCGCGCTCTACCCGTTCGGGCCGATCTACCACGGCGCAGGCCTGAACATCACCGTCCTGTCGCTCGACGGCGGCCTGCACTTCGGTCTGCAGTCGTGCCCGGACCTGCTACCGGACCTGTGGCAGCTGGCCGGCGGTTTCCCGGCCGCGCTCGCGGAGCTGGCCGACCGGCTTCCCGGCACGCCGCCGGCCCCGCTCGCCACGCCGGGCTGACTGCCGCCGCGGCTGCGGACACCCGGAGAACGCCGGCCGGGGTGGGTTCGCGCACGTGGAGCGATCGTTCCCGTGCAGATTCTAGAACTCGTTCTACCATGAGGGCATGCATCGACTCAGCGGCCTCGACGCCGGATTCCTGTACCTCGAGACGCCGACGCAGCTGCTGCACGTGTGCGGACTGATCGTCCTCGACCCGACCACGATTCCGGACGGATACCGCTTCGAGACGCTCCGCGCCGGACTCGCCGTCCGCCTTCCGGCCGTACCGTTGTTCCGGCAGAAGATCGCCGACAGCCCGTTCAATCTCGACCATCCGGTGTGGGTGGACGATCCGGACTTCGACCTCGACCGGCACCTGCACCGGGTCGCGGTCCCGGCGCCCGGGCGCCGGGAGGAACTCGCGGAACTGTGCGGGCACATCGCTGCGCAGCCGCTCGACCGCTCCCGGCCCCTGTGGGAAATGACCGTGATCGAGGGTCTCGAGGACGGGTCGGTCGCCGTCATGACGAAGATCCACCACGCGGGCGCGGACGGCGTCACCGGCGCCGAACTCGTGGCACAGCTGTGCAGTCTCGAACCCGATGCACCGCGGCCCGATCCGGTCGCCGACGGTGCCGGCGGGGGGTCGGCGCTCGAGATCGCCCTCGGCGGCCTGTTCAACGTCGCCACCCGCCCCTTGGGTCTGGTGCGGGCGCTGCCCAAGACCGTGGAACTGCTGCCCCGGTGGATCAGCCGGGCCCGCAGGGGCGAGGCCATGCCGGCGCCGTTCACCGCTCCGCGCACGTCCTTCAACGGCACCATCACCGGTCACCGCAGTGTCGGGTTCACGCAATTCGACCTGGACCGGGTCAAGGCGGTGAAGGACGCGCACGGCGTGAAGGTCAACGACGTCGTCATGGCGGTGTGCGCCGGGGCGCTGCGCCGCTACCTCACCGAGCGCGACGAACTTCCCGACTCCCCACTGATCGGCATGGTCCCGGTGTCGGTGCGCGGCACGTCGGACCGGCCCGGGCGCAATCAGGTCTCGCCGATGTTCGCGAGCCTGCACACCCACATCACGGATCCGATCGAGCGACTGCACGCGATCGCCGATGCGAACGCGTGCGCCAAAGAACACAATTCGGCACTGGGTGCGAGCCTGCTGCAGGACTGGACGCAGTTCATGGCACCGGCGGTGTTCGGCACCGCGATGCGCATGTACGCGTCGCTGCGGCTGGCGGAACGCCACCCCGTCGTGCACAACCTGGTGGTGTCGAACGTGCCGGGTCCCGCCGCGCCCCTGTACTTTCTCGGCGCACGGATCCGGGGCATGTATCCGCTGGGGCCGATCTTCCACGGTGTCGGACTCAACGTCACCGTGATGTCGCTGGACGGCGCGCTCGATGTGGGCGTACTCGCGTGCCCCGAACTGGTTCCCGACCTCTGGTCGCTCGTCGACGGTTTCCCCGCGGCGCTCGAGGAACTCGAAACGAGCCGATGATCCGCCCTGTGCCTTTCGTCACGCCGGGAATCGACGTGGGGACCGCGCGGTTGACCGGGTCGACGCCCCCGTTTCCGCCACCCGGATAGAGTCACGAAGCATGTCGGTAGCCAACGAGCACGAGCCCGCGCGGGCAGCGGTCCCGTTGCTGACCCCGCGGGACGGGGTCCCCGAGGTCGTCACCACGGCTGCCGGAGTGGCCGCGGCCGCGGAAGCACTCGCCGCGGGCCGGGGACCACTCGCCGTCGACGCGGAACGCGCCTCGGGTTTCCGGTACTCCGCGCGGGCCTACCTGGTGCAACTGCGACGGGCCGGCGCCGGCACGGTACTGCTCGACCCGATCCCGACGGCCGGGGCGCTCGCCCCGCTCGCCTCGGCGATCAACGATCTCGAGTGGGTGCTGCACTCCGCCGACCAGGACCTGCCCGGCCTCGACGAGCTGGGGCTGCGACCTGCGGTGCTCTACGACACCGAGCTGGCCGGACGGCTGGCCGGCTTCGATCGAGTGGGGCTGGCCGCCATCGTCGAACGCACCCTCGGTTTCGAACTGCGCAAGGGGCACGGGGCTGCGGACTGGTCCACCCGGCCGCTTCCCGACGCCTGGCTGAACTACGCGGCACTCGATGTCGAGATCCTCGTCGAGCTCCGGGACGCGATGGCGGACGAGCTCGAGCGGCAGGGCAAGTCGGAGTGGGCCGCGCAGGAGTTCGAGCACATCCGTCGCGCCGGGCCCCCCGCCCCCAAACCCGACCGCTGGCGCCGCACCTCCCGGATCCACACCCTCAAGGATTCGCGGCGGCTCGCGATCGTGCGCGAGTTGTGGACTGCGCGAGACGAACTCGCGGCGCGGCGCGATATCGCACCCGGACGGGTACTGCCGGACTCGGCGATCGTCGCCGCCGCGGAGGCCGCGCCCCGCACGGTCGAGGAACTGCGCGCCCTGCCGGTGTTCGGAGGCCCCCGTCAGCGCCGGTCGTCGCGGATATGGCTGGGCGCGATCGAGCGGGCCCGGGCACTGCCGAAATCGGACCTGCCCCCCGTCACGCAGCCGTTCACCGGCCCGCCGCCGGCCAACCGCTGGGCCCGGCACGACCCCGAAGCCGCGGCGCGGCTCACCGCGGCCCGGTCCGCGCTCGCCGAGCTGAGCGAGCAGGTGCAGGTGCCGGTGGAGAATCTGGTCGGCCCCGAAATGGTGCGCCGGCTGTGCTGGGAGTGGCAGGTGCCGGCGGATGCGGACGTGGTCGCGTACATCGAGGAACGGTTCGCCGCCGACGGGGCACGGCCCTGGCAGCGGGAACTGACGGTGCCGCGGCTGGCGAAGGCGCTGTCCGCGGACTGACCCCCCGGATCCCCTCCTTCGCGACGGTCGAGCTCGGCGCGCCGCGATCGTCACCGTCCGCCTCGTGCCCGAGCGCGCGCTCGCCGGTGCCCCCGAGCGCGCTCGCGCCGGTGCTGCAGCCGTCCGAAGCCGGCGACGAGAACTGCCACGGGCAGGATCGCCGGTCACGACCGTCCACGGCCGTCGGCCGCGCCGCCGGAACGGCAGCCCGCGGCGCACCCCTCCCGCCACCCCGGACACGGGTGGTAAGTTACCGGTCGGTAACACGCCGGCGTCCGGGCTCCCGTCGCCGGATGTTCCCGGAACCCTGGCCTCGCCCACGGCGGCGAGCATCGCTCCATCGGGAGGAATACGCGTGGCGTCAACCACCACAACTCAACGCACTGTCGTCTTCGTCGACGGCGTACGCACCCCGTTCGGGAAGGCGGGCCCGAAGGGCATCTACGCGGAGACCCGCGCCGACGACCTCGTCGTCAAGACCATCAGGGAACTGCTGCGCCGCAACCCTCAGCTCGACCCCGCGCGCATCGACGAGGTCGCCGTCGCCGCAACCACCCAGACCGGCGATCAGGGCCTGACCATCGGCCGCACCTCCGCGATCCTCGCCGGCCTGCCCGAGACCGTGCCGGGCTTCGCGATCGACCGGATGTGCGCGGGCGCGATGACCGCGGTCACCACCACCGCCTCCGGGATCGGCTTCGGCCAGTACGACGTCGTCGTCGCCGGCGGCGTCGAGCACATGGGCCGCCACCCGATGGGCGAGGGCGCCGATCCGAATCCCCGCTTCCTCGCCGACAAGCTCGTCGATCCCAGCGCCCTGGTGATGGGCAACACCGCGGAGAACCTGCACGACCGCTTCCCCGGCATCACCAAGGCCCGTACCGACGCCTACGCCGTCGCCAGCCAGAACAAGTACGACGCCGCGAAGAAGGCCGGCCACCTCGCCGACACCCTCGTACCCGTCGCGACGCGGTCCGCGAGCGGATGGGGCCTGGCCACCGAGGACGAGCCGCCGCGTCCGGGCACCACGCTTGAGGATCTCGCGACGCTCAAGACCCCGTTCCGTCCCGCCGGCCGCATCACCGCCGGCAATGCCGCCGGCCTCAACGACGGCGCGACGGCCTGCATCCTCGCCGGCGAGGACACCGCCCGCGAACTCGGCCTGCAGATCGGGATGCGCATGGTCGGGTTCGCCTTCCAGGGTGTCGATCCGGCCGTGATGGGCATCGGCCCGGTGCCGGCGACCGAGAAGGTCCTGGCCCGCACCGGTCTGACCATCGACGACATCGGTCTGTTCGAGATCAACGAAGCCTTCGCCGTGCAGGTCCTCGCCTTCCTCGAGCACTTCGGCATCGACGACGACGACCCGCGAGTCAACCAGTGGGGCGGTGCCATTGCCTGCGGCCACCCGCTCGCCTCGTCCGGCGTGCGTCTGATGACCCAGCTCTCCCGGCAGTTCGCGCAGCACCCCGAGGTGCGTTACGGCCTGACCACGATGTGCATCGGCCTCGGCATGGGCGGCACCGTGATCTGGGAGAACCCCAACTTCGAGGGAGACAAGTAGTCATGAGCGAGCTTTCGTCCCTGTTCGCCGACGAGGTCGTCACGAACGCCTACACCAAGATCCTCCGGGTGCCCGGCATCGACGGTCCTGTCGCGCTGATCACGCTGGACAACGGGTTCGACCACACCAAGCCGAACTCGTTCGGCCCTGCCGGCCTCGCCGCATTCGACGCCGCGCTCGACGAGGCGTTCGCCGCCGATCCTGCCGCCGTCGCCGTCACCGGCAAGCCGTTCATCTTTGCCGCGGGTGCCGATCTCAAGGGCGTGCCCGCGATCACCACCCGCGAGCAGGGCATCGAACTCGGCCGGCTCGGCCACCGGGTCTTCCGGCGGCTGCGCGAGTCGGCCGTCCCGACCTTCGCGTTCGTCAACGGGCTCGCGCTCGGCGGCGGCCTCGAGGTCGGGCTGCACTGCCACTACCGCACCTACGCCGACAACGTGCCCGCGCTCGGTCTGCCCGAGACCATGCTCGGCCTGGTTCCCGGCTGGGGCGGCACGCAGCTGCTGCCGAATCTGATCGGACCCGACGCGGCCGTCACCCTGATCCTCCAGAACCCGCTCGACAACGGCAAAGTGATCCGTGCGAAGCAGGCCGAGCAGATCGGCCTCGCCGACGCGGTGTTCGGATCGGCGGATTTCCTCGAGCAGTCCTTGGCCTGGGCCGCGAAGGTACTCGCAGGGCAGATCACCCCCGCCCGCCCCGAGATCGACCGCGGCGCAGGCTGGGACAGCGCCCTCGAGCGGGCGAAGGCGCTCGTCGCGGCGAAGACTCGCGGCTTCGCGCCCGCCCCCACCCGGGCGATCGAGCTGCTCGATCTCGCCCGCAACACCGACATCGGTGACCCGCAGTCGCTGTCGGCCGGCTTCGCCGCCGAGGACGAGGCGCTGGCGGACCTGCTCATGTCCGACGAACTGCGAGCCGGACTGTACGCGTTCGACCTGGTCAACAAGCGCGCCAAACGTCCCGCGGGGGCCCCGGACAAGTCACTGGCCCGCAAGGTCACCGGCGTCGGCATCGTCGGCGCGGGCCTGATGGCCAGCCAGCTGGCGCTGCTGTTCGTCCGGCAGCTGAAGGTGCCGGTGATCCTCACCGACATCGACCAGGAGCGCATCGACAAAGGCGTCGGCTACGTCCACACCGAGATCGACAAGCTGCAGGGCAAGGGCCGGCTCTCGCCCGACGCGGCGAACCGCCTCAAGGCGCTGGTGTCCGGCTCGCTGGACAAGGCCGCGTTCGCGGACACCGACTTCGTCATCGAGGCCGTGTTCGAGAACATGGACGTCAAGAAGCAGGTGTTCGCCGATCTCGAGCAGCACCTCTCGCCCGAGACGATTCTCGCGACCAACACCTCGTCGCTGTCGATCACGGAGATGGCTGCGGATCTGAAGCACCCCGAGCGCGTAGTCGGCTTCCACTTCTTCAACCCCGTCGCCGTGCTCCCGTTGCTCGAGATCATCAAGGGCGCGCAGACGGACGACGCGACCCTGGCCACGGCCTTCGCCACCGCCAGGGCACTGAAGAAGTCGGCCGTACTGTGCGCGGACAAGCCGGGATTCGTGTTCAACCGCCTCGTCACCCGCACCCTCGGCGAGGTCATGACCGCCGTGGACGAGGGCACCCCGTTCGAGGTGGCGGACAACGCCGTCGGCGCGCTCGGCATGCCCATGAGCCCGTTCACCCTGCTCGCGCTCGTCGGCCCGGCCGTCGCGCTGCACACCGGCGAGACCCTGCAGGCCGCCTACCCCGAGCGCTTCGTCTCCTCCCCGGGCCTCGAGGCACTCGTCGAGGCCCGCAAGCCCGGCGTGTGGACGTACGTCGACGGCAAGCAGGTCGTCGACCCGGACGTCGCCGCGCTCTGGCCGCAGGGCGACAGGCCCTCCACCGCCGAGGAGGTGCTCGAGCGGACCCGCCGCGCGTTCGCGGAGGAGATCCGGATCATGCTCGAGGAGGGCGTCGTCGCCGCCCCCGAAGACATCGACCTGTGCCTGATCCTCGGTGGCGGCTTCGGATTCTGGAACGGGGGCATCACGCCGTACCTGGATCGCACCGGCACCTCGGAGGCCGTCAACGGCGCACGCTTCCTCGCACCGGGAGTGGCGAGCGTCTGACGTCCGGTTGCTCGTCGGGGCGGCCCGCGGTCCGCGCACTCCGCTGCGGACCGCGGGCCGCCCTCGGTGCATATCGCCCCGGCCACGGTGCCCGCCGAAGCGGCCCCCTCGGTGCACCGTCAGGCGTACCGTCCAGCCTGTGACCGACAGTTCCCACCTCCCCCATTCGAGGCTCGAACAGCAGCACACGGTGACCCGGGCGGTGCTGTTCGCCGCCGCGGCCGCACTCGGCGGATTCCTGTTCGGGTACGACACCGCCGTCATCAACGGCGCCGTCGGAGCCATCCGTGAGCGCTACGAGGTCGGTGCCGGCGCGATCGGATTGTCGGTGTCGCTGACACTGGTCGGCGCGGCGCTGGGCGCGTGGATCGCGGGCAGCGTCGCCGACCGGCTGGGCCGGATCCGGGTCATGCAGATCGCCGCGATCCTGTTCATGATCAGCGCCCTCGGGTCGGCGTTCCCCTTCAGCATCTACGACCTGACGTTTTGGCGCACCGTCGGCGGTGTCGGCGTCGGCTTCGCCTCCGTCATCGCGCCGGCCTACATCGCCGAGATCTCGCCCGCCGCGGTGCGCGGCCGCCTCGGCTCGATGTACCAGCTCGCCATCGTCCTGGGTATCGCGATTTCCCAGCTCGTCAACTATGCGCTGGCCGCGGCCGCGGGTGGGGCCGGCGAGAACCTGCTCGGCATCCAGGCCTGGCAGTGGATGCTGGCGCTGGAGGTCGTTCCCGCCGGCTTGTATCTGCTGCTGACCTTCCCCATCCCGGAGTCGCCGCGATTCCTCGTGCGGATCGGCCGGGAGGACGCGGCGCGGCGGATCGTCTCGGCGGTCGAGGGCGGCGACCAGGTGGCGGTCGCCGAGCGCATCGCCACCATCCGCGAGACCCTGCATCTCGAGGCGGCGCGGCCCGGCGTGCGGGACGTGTTCACCCGGCGCTTCGGCGTCGCCACACTCGTCTACGTCGGTATCGCCCTGGCCGCGCTGCAGCAGTTCGTCGGCATCAACGTGATCTTCTACTACTCGTCGACGCTGTGGCAGGCAGTCGGGTTCGGTGAGGATCGGTCCCTGCTCATCAGCGTCGTCAGCGCGCTGGTCAACATCGTCGGCACCTTCGTGGCCATCGCCGTGATCGACAAGATCGGACGCAAGCCGCTGCTGCTGGTCGGTTCGGTGGGCATGGCGCTCTCGCTGGGCACCGCGGCGGTGTGCTTCCACTCGGCGACGTTCGTCGTCGACGAGGACGGGGAGAAGGTCGCTACGCTGTCCGACACCTACGGGATGATCGCCCTGCTCGCGGCCAACGCCTTCGTGTTCTTCTTCGCCCTGTCGTGGGGGCCGGTCGTATGGGTCCTCATCAGCGAGATGTTCCCGAACCGGGTGCGCGCCGTCGCCGTCGGCATCGCGACCGCGTCCAACTGGATCGCCAACTTCCTCGTGTCTGCGACATTCCCCGCGCTGGCCGACTGGAACCTGTCGTTCACCTACGCCGGCTACGCGGCGATGGCCGCGCTGTCGCTGCTGGTGGTGATCAAGTTCGTGCCCGAAACCCGCGGACGGACGCTCGAGGAAGCCGGCTGAACGATCGGCGGGGGGGGGGGGGGGGGGGGG
>NZ_AJFC01000048.1:0-6854 GCF_000256505.1 Rhodococcus sp. P14
CGGCGGACGACGACGTCGCCCGCGGACTCCTCGCCGGCCGATCCGTCCACGGCCGGCTCTGTCTTCTGGGCGGCGCCGAGCCCGACCACCCAACCGGTGACCTGACGTGCGACGTCCTGCGCGGTCAGACCCAGCTCGCGGTGGATCTGCTCCCGCGATGCGTGATCCAGGAACCGTTGCGGCACACCGAGTTCGCGCGTGGGAACGTCCACGCCGGACGAGCGCAGTGCCGACGAGACCGCCGAACCGACGCCGCCGTGCATGCCGCCGTCCTCCACGGTGACGACGAGCCGGAAGTCCCGCGCCAGTCGGGCGAGGGCCGCCGGCACGGGCAGCACCCAGCGCGGGTCGACGACGGCGGCGGTGAGGCCGTGCTGCTCGAGTCGCTCCGCCGCGTCGAGGGCCAGGCCGGCGAACGCTCCGACCGCGACGATCAGCACGTCACCGCGGCGCCCGGACGGCATCCGCAGCACGTCGACGGTGCCGTCGATGCGCTCGACCGCGGGAATGTCGGGACCGACCGCCCCCTTCGGGAACCGGAGTACGGTCGGGCCGTCCGCGACGGCGAGCGCCTCGCCGAACTCCTCGCGCAGGGTTGCGCCGTCGCGTGGCGACGCCACCCGGATCCCCGGGATCACACCGAGCAGGGAGAAGTCCCACATGCCGTTGTGACTGGCGCCGTCGGCGCCGGTGATGCCCGCCCGGTCGAGCACGACGGTCACGGGGAGTTTCAGCAGCGCCACGTCCATCAGCAGCTGGTCGAAGGCACGGTTGAGGAACGTCGAGTACACCGCGACCACGGGGTGCATCCCGCCGAGCGCGAGGCCCGCGGCGGAGGTGACGGCGTGCTGTTCGGCGATGCCGACGTCGAACATCCGGTCGGGGTAGCGTTCGCCGAAGGCCGACAGGCCCGTGGGTCCCGGCATCGCGGCGGTGATCGCCACGACGTCCTGGCGGCGGCCGCCCTGCACGAGCAGTTCGTCGGAGAACACCAACGTCCAGTCCGGTGCCGACGCTGCCGCCGTGGCGCGGCCGGTGACCGGGTCGATGACACCGGTGGCGTGCATCTGATCGGCGACGTGGTTCTCGGCCGGTGCGTACCCGGCGCCCTTGCGGGTGACGGCGTGCACGATCACCGGCCCGCCGAACGACTTGGCCCGCCGGAAGGCCGCCTCGAGCGCGGCCTCGTCGTGCCCGTCGACCGGCCCGAGGTACTTCAGGCCGAGATCGGTGAACAGCACCTGCGGGCTGACCGCGTCCTTGATACCGACCTTCATCCCGTGCAGCACGGAGTACGCGGCCGCCCCGATCCACGGCAGCCGCTTCACGAAGCGGCGGCCGTTGTCGAGGACCCGCTCGTAGCCGGGTTGCAGCCGCAGCGCCGCGAGGTGCTCGGCGAGTCCCCCGATCGTGGGCGCGTAGGAGCGGCCGTTGTCGTTGACGACGATCACGAGCGGGCGGTCCCGTCCGGCTGCGATGTTGTTCAGCGCCTCCCAGCACATTCCGCCGGTGAGCGCGCCGTCGCCGACCACGGCGACCACGGTCCGGTCCTGCTGGTCCGACAGCTCGTAGGCCTTGGCGAGGCCGTCGGCGTAGGACAGGGCCGCCGAGGCGTGCGAGGACTCGATCCAGTCGTGCTCGCTTTCGGCGCGACAGGGATATCCCGACAGGCCGCCCTGCTTGCGCAGCGTGTCGAAGCCGTCCTTGCGGCCGGTCAGGATCTTGTGGACGTAGGCCTGATGGCCGGTGTCGAAGATGATCGGGTCGTGGGGTGAGTCGAACACCCGGTGCATTGCGATGGTCAGTTCGACGACGCCGAGGTTGGGGCCGAGGTGTCCCCCGGTCGCCGCCACCTTCTCCACCAGGAACCGCCGGATCTCCTCGGCGAGTTCCCGGATCTCGGGTTGGCTGAGCCGGCGCAGGTCCTCGGGCGACTCGATGCGGGACAGGACACCCAACTGGTATTGCTCCCTCCGGCTCGGTCCCGCACGTTTCCGCGCGGGCGGTTCCACCCAGTCTACGGAGCGTCGGGGGTGGCCGACTCGTCACGTCGCGCCGCCGGTCCGTCTCACACCGTGTCCCTCACCTCATTATGCCGGTGCTGTGATGCTGCACACCCTTCCGACGGGGCCGGTTGCGGGATCCCTCGTCGCCGGGGGTGGGCACCACCCGCGGCCACGGCGGGCCGGTCGAATCCGACAAAACCGATTGCCGCGCCCGGCACCGTGGGCAAGGCTGGAGCCATGCCCCCTGCACTGGCCATCGAGACCTCGGGCTTGATCAAACGTTTCGGCGCGGACACCGCCGTGGACGGCATCGACCTCGCCGTGCCCGCCGGCGGCGTCTACGGCGTGCTCGGCCCGAACGGCGCCGGGAAGACGACCACGATCCGGATGCTCGCGACACTGCTTGCACCGGACGGCGGCACCGCGACCGTCCTCGGGCACGACGTGCGCCTCGAACCCGAGCGGGTTCGCCGCCGGGTCTCGCTCACCGGTCAGTTCGCCTCGCTCGACGAGGATCTGACCGGTTCCGAGAACCTGGTGCTGCTCGCGCGGCTGCTGGGATTCTCCAGGGCGGGTGCCCGGTCCCGGGCCGGACAGCTGCTGGCCGCGTTCGACCTGGAAGCGGCCGCGGGCCGTCAGGTGAAGCTGTACTCCGGGGGTATGCGGCGGCGTCTCGACATCGCCGCGAGCCTCATCGTCGCACCCGAACTGATCTTCCTGGACGAGCCGACGACGGGGCTCGACCCGCGGAGCCGGAACCAGGTGTGGGAGATCGTGCGAGCCCTGGTGTCCGCCGGGACGACGGTGCTGCTGACGACGCAGTACCTCGACGAGGCGGACCAGCTCGCCGATCGGGTCGCGGTCATCGACCGGGGCCGGGTGATCGCCGAGGGCACCCCGGGCGAACTCAAGGCGTCCGTCGGGTCCGGTTCGCTGCACGTGCGGGTGGTCGATCCTGCGCGCCGGGACGATGCGGCGGCCGTGCTGGGCGCGGCGCTGGGGATGGCGGTGACGGCCGGCTCCGACCCGGCGGCGCTGACCGCGCGGGTGGACGATCCGCGGGCCGCGGCGGCGGCTCTGACCGCCCTCGACACCGCGGACATCGGGGTCACGACGTTCGCCCTCGGGCAGCCGAGCCTCGACGAGGTCTTCCTCGCCCTCACCGGTCATCCCACGGAAGTTCCCGACGAAGACGAGGAGATCGCATCGTGACCTCGACCGCCGACCGACGGGCAGGCACGCCCGCCGCCGTCGTGGACGTCCTGCACGTCGCCGGACCGCGCCCGACTCCGGCGTCCGCATTCGCCGCGTCGCTGTCGTTCGGGTGGCGGGCGCTGCTGCGGATCAAGCACGTTCCCGAGCAGCTGTTCGACGTGACCGTGTTCCCGTTGATGTTCACGCTGCTGTTCACGTTCCTGTTCGGCGGTGCGCTGGCCGGATCGACCGATGCGTACGTGCAGTTCCTCATCCCCGGGATCCTGGTCCAGACGGTGTGCACCATCACGATGTACACGGGCATGACGCTCAACCGCGACATCGAGAAGGGGGTGTTCGACCGGTTCCGGTCCATGCCGGTGTGGCGGCCCGCACCGCTCGTCGGCGCCTTGTTCGGCGATCTCGCCCGTTACACGCTGGCGTCGGTGATCGTGCTGACGCTCGGGATCGTGCTCGGGTTCCGGCCGGCGGGCGGTCCGGTCGGCGCGGCCGCGGCGGTGGCGCTCGTGCTGCTGTTCGCGTTCAGTCTCTCGTGGGTGTGGACGATGCTGGCGATGCTGCTGCGCACCGAGCAGGCGGTCATGGGTGTGTCGATGACCATCCTGTTCCCGCTCACCTTCGCGTCGAACGTGTTCGTCGATCCCGCGACGATGCCGAGCTGGCTGCAGGGCTTCGTGACGGTCAATCCCATCAGCCGCCTCGTCACAGCCGTCCGGGACCTGACGGCGGGTACGCCGGACGCCGCGCACCTCGCGATGGTGTTCGGGTGGTGCGCGGCGCTGGTGGTGCTGTTCGGCCCGGCGACGATGTGGTTGTACAACCGCCGGTCCTGATCAGCGCCCCGCCGCGGCGGGCTGCTCCTCGGTGACGATATCGATGGTCTTCCGCAGGGGACGGTTCGGGATGAACACGACCGCGGCGACGGTGACCAGCGCGATGATCGCGGCGACGAGGAACAGCAACCCGGTGGCGTCGCCGTAGGCGTGACGGATGATCTCCGCGACCGGCTCGGGCAGGGCCGCGAGGTCGAGGTTGCCGCCACCGCCGGCCGAGCCGGTGTCGATGCCGAGGGCGGCGAAGCCGTCTGCGGACAGCGTGGTCACCCGGGTGGCGAGGATCGATCCGAGCACGGACACCCCGATCGCTCCGCCGAAGGTGCGGAAGAACGCGACCGAGCTGCTCGCGGCTCCGATGTTGCGGACACTGACGGTGTTCTGCACGGCGAGCACGAGGTTCTGCATGAGCATGCCCGTGCCGAGGCCGACGATCGCGATGTACACACCGATCAGCCACATCGGGGTGGCGTGGTCGAGGAAGCCGAGCAGACCGAAGCCGACCACCTGCAGGACCGCGCCGAGCACCAGGAACGGCTTCCACCGGCCGAAGCGCGTGATGAGCTGACCGGAGACCACCGAGGCCACGAGCGAGCCGAACACCATGGGGATGGTGAGCAGGCCGGCGGCCGTCGGGCTGTAGCCGCGGGCCGTCTGGAAGTACTGGCCGAGGAAGGCGGTGGCGCCGAACATCCCGACGCCGACGGCGACCGACGCGATGATCGCGAGTGCGGTGGTGCGCTCGGTGACGATCTTCAGCGGGATGATCGGGTCGGCGACCTTGGACTCGACGACGACGGTGGCGGCGAGCAGTCCGACACCGACGCCGACGTACGCGAGGGTCTCCCACGACAGCCACCCGTAGTAGCCGGCCTTGCCCGCGAAGGACACCCAGATCAGCAGGACGCTGACACCGGCCGTCAGCAGCGTGGCGCCGAGCCAGTCGATGCTCACGTCCTGCTTGCGTTCGGTCACGATGTGCAGGGTGCGCTGCAGCAGCGCCATGGCGGCGACGGCGATCGGGATGGAGATGAAGAAGCACCAGCGCCAGCCGAGCGGGCTGTCGACGATGACGCCGCCGAGGATCGGCCCGCCCGACATGGACACGGCCATCACCGCGCCCATGTAACCGGAGTACCGGCCGCGTTCGCGGGGCGGGATGATGCTGCCGATGACCGCGACGACGAGCGCGGTGAGGCCGCCCATCCCGATGCCCTGGATCACGCGGGCGGCGAGCAGGACGGGCACGTTGGTGGCGAGGCCGGCAACGATCGAGCCTGCCACGAAGATGAGGATCGCCGTCTGGACCAGCAGCTTCTTGTTGAACAGGTCCGCGAGCTTGCCCCAGATCGGCGTCGAGGCCGCGTTGGCGAGCAGGGCGGTGGTGATGATCCACGCGAACTGGGTCTGGGATCCGTTCAGGTCCGCGATGATCGTGGGGAGCGCAACCGCCACGATGGTGCTGCTCAGCAGCGCCGTGAAGAGGGCGGCGAGCAGCCCCGCGAGAGCCTCGAGGATCTCGCGGTGCGTCATGGTGGTTTCGGCGGCGCCCGGGGCGCTCATCGAGGAGGGGGGACTGACAGCTGCGGCGCTCACAGGCAGTTCCTTCCGGTGGTGTCGTGGACGGAAAGGGTGTCGTTCAGGTGCGCGAGCGCGCCGAGGGCGGATTCGGCTTGCGCCTGGTCCCAGCCGCCGAGCAGCTCGTGCAATCGGGAGGCGCGACGGTCGCGGATCTCGCGCAGGGCTCTGTGCCCGGTCTCCGACACGCTGACGCGGTGGGCCCGCCGGTCGTCGGGGTCGCGGTGACGGTCCACCATTCCCCGTTCGACGAGTTCGCCCAGCTGCCGGCTCAACGCGGACTGGCTCATACACAGTTCCGCGGCGAGTTCGCTGGGACGGCACTCCCCCATCCGCCACAGGACGAACAGAACTCCGGTCAGGGCGTTGGGCAGCTCGTCGCCCGTCGAGTTGGCCAGGGCCGTGCGCAGCGTGCGACCGAACAGGAAGATCGCGTCGACGAGCGCGTGCGCGGTGTCGGGCTGGACGGCCACGGATCGCCTCCGAATCGATATTAATTGCTTGCAACACGCAACTATACATTTAGTTGCGTGTTGCAAGCAACCACGAAGGCGCGGGACCCTACGACGAGGGCAGCCCCGATCAGCGGGTGAACATCAGCGGGTGAACATCAGCGGGTGAACAAGGCCAGACACTCCACGTGGTGCGTCGAGGGGAACGCCGCGTAGACGCGCAGGTCGGCAAGCTCGAAGCCGTGGTCCCGGTACAGGCCGACATCGCGGCCGAAGGCCGCCGGATCGCATCCGACGTGCACGACGCGCTCCGGCCCCGCCGCCGCGACGGCCGCCACCACATCCCGCCCGGCGCCGGCCCGGGGCGGGTCGAGCACCACGACCTGCGGGGCGGGAAGCTCCGGGAGCAACTGCTCCACCCGGCCCGCATGGAACCGCACCTGTCCGAGATCCGAGAGTGCCTCGGCCCCGTCCTGCGCCGCCCGGCGGGACAGTTCCACCGCCTCGACCCGGCCGCCGGTGCCGACCTGATCGGCCAGGACGGCGGCGAACACCCCCACCCCGCCGTAGAGATCCCACGCCGTCGCGCCCGGCGACACCGCTGCCCACTCCCCCACGGTGTCCGAATAGGCCTGCGCTGCCCCGCGATGCGCCTGCCAGAAGCCGGTTGCCGCCACGTGCCATTCGCGGCCGCCGACGCGCTCGACCGCCCGCCCCGAGCCTTCGACCACCTTCTCGGCGCGGGGCGCACCGGCCGCCGCGCGGCGGGG
>NZ_AJFC01000049.1:0-2905 GCF_000256505.1 Rhodococcus sp. P14
GTGCGGGACACGGGCGGCGGTGCGATCTCGATCACGTGCCGCGTCCCGTCCGCATCGAGGACCACCTGGACCTCGGAACCAGGTCGCCACACCCGTTCCGCCAGCCCCTCGTAGGCCCGGGCCTCGATCTGCGGGCAGGCCAGGTCGGTCTCGATCTCGTGGCTGCGGTAGCGCCGGTACCCCGCTCGGCCCGCGGCGTCGACCGCCAGGCGCACCCGGGTGCGCCACCGGGTGCCGTCGAGCGCACCACCCGGCAACTCCTCGACGAGCACGTCCCGCTCGACCCCGCCGAGACGGCGCAACTGCTCCGCGACCACCGCGGCCCCGAAGGCCCGCTGGGCCGGCACCGTCGCGTGGGACAGGTCGCAGCATCCCGATCCGCCGGGCCCGGCGATCGGGCACACCCGCTCCCTCCGGTCCGGCGAGGCCTCGAGAATGTGCACGGCGTCGGCGCGGCAGAACGAGCCGCCTCGGTCCTCCGTCACCGACGCGACGACCCGCTCGCCGGGTAGGCCGTGCCGGACGAACACGACCCGGCCCTCGTGCCGCGCGACGCAGAACCCCCCGTGCGCCGGGTTGCCCAGTGTCACCTCGAGCCGGCGTCCGGACCAGTCGACACTCATCGTTCCTCCTCGAATCCCCGCCGCACCGATCCCGGCGCGGAATCCAGACGTTCCGCGCGGGCGTGGGCGGACGAACTCAGCTGCCACGGGACGCTGGTGACCATGACACCGGGCTGGAACAACAGCCGGCTCTTCAGCCGCAGCGCGCTCTGGTTGTGCAGGATCTGCTCCCACCAGTGACCGACGACGTACTCCGGGATGAACACGGTCACCACGTCGCGCGGTGAATCCCGCCGCACCCGCCGGACGTATTCGAGGACGGGACGGGTGATCTCCCGGTACGGCGACTCGACGACCTTGAGCGGGACGGTGATGTCGCTGCGTTCCCATTCGCGCACCAGCATCCGCGTGTCGGCGTCGTCGACGTTGACCGTGACCGCTTCGAGTGTGTCCGGACGGGTCGCCCGCGCGTACGCCAGCGCTCGCAGGGTCGGCATGTGCAGCTTGGACACCAGCACGATCGAATGGGTGCGACTGGGCAACACCCCGTCCCATTCGGTGTTCTCCAGTTCCTCGGCCACGCTGTCGTAGTGACGGTGGATGGCCTTCATCACGCCGAAGATCGCGACCATCGCCACGATCGCGATCCACGCGCCCGCCGCGAACTTCGTCACCAGCACGATCACCAGCACGGACGCGGTCATGGCCAGGCCGATCGTGTTGACGATCCGCGACCGCTGCATGCGTCTGCGCTGCTCGGGATCGGTCTCGGACGCCAGATGCCTCGTCCAGTGCCGGATCATGCCGGTCTGACTGAGGGTGAACGAGACGAACACACCGACGATGTAGAGCTGGATCAGCTTCGTGACCTCCGCGTCGAAGGCCCACACGAACACGATGGCCACGCCCGAGAGGAACAGGATGCCGTTGCTGAAGGCCAGCCGGTCGCCGCGGGTGTGCAGCTGCCGGGGCAGGTAGCGGTCCTGCGCCAACACCGAGGCCAGCACCGGGAAGCCGTTGAACGCCGTGTTGGCGGCCAGCACCAGGATCAGCGCCGTCACGACGGTGATCAGCACGAAGCCGAGCGGGAAGCCCTCGAACACCGCGTGCGCCAACTGTGCGACGAGCGTCTTCTGCTGGTAGTCGTCCGGCGCGCCGCGCAGCTGGGTCTCGGGATGCTCGGCGATGACCACACCCACCTTGTTCGCGAGCAGGATCATGCCGAGAAGCAGCACGATCGCGATCCCACCGAGCATGAGCAGGGTCGTGGCAGCGTTCCGGGACTTCGGCTTGCGGAACGCGGGCACCCCGTTGCTGATGGCCTCGACCCCGGTCAGGGCCGCACACCCGGACGAGAACGCGCGGGCGATGAGGAACACGAACGCGATCGCCGTCAGACCGGACTGCTCGGCGACCAACTCGAAGCCGGCCGACTCGGCCCGGACGTCCTCGCCGAACACGAAGATGCGCACCAGCCCCCAGCCCAACATCACGAGCATGCCGATCATGAAGGCGTAGGTGGGAATCGCGAAGGCCGTGCCGGCCTCGCGGAGGCCACGCAGATTGATCGCGGTCAGCACGACGATCGCGGCGACCGCGAAGAGCACCTTGTGCTGCGCCACGAACGGGACCGCCGAGCCGATGTTCGCCGCAGCCGAGGAGATCGAGACGGCGACGGTGAGCACGTAGTCGACCATCAGGGCGCTGCCGACGGTCAGGCCGGCGGTCGGGCCCAGATTCTTGGTCGCCACCTCGTAGTCTCCGCCCCCCGACGGATAGGCGTGCACGTTCTGCCGGTAGCTCGCGACGACGACCGCGAGGACGAGCGCCACCGCGACGCCGATCCACGGGGTGAACACATACGCCGACAGACCCGCGACCGACAGGACGAGGAAGATCTCCTCCGGGGCGTACGCCACCGACGACAGCGCGTCGGATGCGAACACCGGCAGGGCGATTCGCTTGGGCAGCAACGTGTGACCGAGCGTGTCGCTGCGAAACGGCCTACCCAACAACAACCGCTTCGTGGCGGTCGAGAGCTTGGACACTCGCAAAGCCTAAGCCGTCCCGCCGGCCACCCGCCGGGCGCCCGGGGTCGTGTCCGAAATGCACCGCTGCCGGGGCACCTTCGCCGGGCACTGCACACCGGTCCTGCGCGAGCGGTACGGTTCGGTTCTGCGCGTCGCGACCGGGCGACACGGCAAGCAAGAGAATCGGAGCGAACGGTGTACGTGGTGGTCATGGGTTGCGGCCGGGTGGGTTCCTCCCTGGCTGCGGCGCTCGTCCGGCTGGGCAACGAGGGGGCCGTCATCGATCGCGACCCGAGCGCGGTCCTTCGGCTC
>NZ_AJFC01000050.1:0-1857 GCF_000256505.1 Rhodococcus sp. P14
TGGCCGTCATCGATCGCGACCCGAGCGCGTTCCTTCGGCTCGGCCCGGACTTCCCGGGACACACGATCGTGGGGATGGGCTTCGATCGGGACGTGCTGGTGCGGTCCGGCATCGAGCGGGCCGACGCGTTCGCCGCGGTCTCGTCCGGGGACAATTCGAACATCATCTCGGCCCGGGTGGCCCGGGAGACCTTCGGTGTCGAGCGCGTCGTCGCCCGCATCTACGATGCCAAGCGCGCCGCGGTGTACGAGCGCCTCGGGATCCCGACCGTCGCCACGGTGCCGTGGACGACCGACCGGTTCCTGCACAACCTCACCCACGAGAGCCAGACCGCCAAGTGGCGGGATCCGACGGGCACCGTCGCCGTCGCCGAGGTCTCGGTGCACGAGGACTGGATCGGCCGCAACGTCACCGACTTCGAGGCGGCGACCCATTCGCGGGTCGCGTTCGTCATCCGCTTCGGCACCGGGGTCCTACCCGACCGGAAGACGGTGCTGCAGGCCGACGACCAGGTCTACATCGCGGCCGTCTCGGGCACCGTCGCCGAGGCGATCGCCCTCGCCGAACAGCCCCCCGCGGCCGACGACTGACCGTCCGGTGCCAGCAGGCGCAGCCGAACACACGACCCGGACATCACCGAGAGGATCGCCGATGAAGGTGGCCATTGCGGGGGCGGGAGCCGTCGGGCGCTCCATCGCGCGCGAACTGATCCGCAACCACCACGACGTCATGCTGCTCGAGCGCAAGCTCGAGCACGTCGAGCCCGACTCCGTGCCCGATGCCAAGTGGGTGCACGCCGACGCCTGCGAGCTGAGCCTGCTCGAGGCCGCACAACTCGAGCAGTACGACGTGGTGATCGCCGCGACCGGCGACGACAAGGCGAACCTGGTGCTGAGCCTGCTTGCCACCACCGAGTTCGGGGTCGCGCGGGTCGTCGCGCGCGTCAACGACCCGCGCAACGAGTGGCTGTTCGACGAGTCGTGGGGGGTCGACGTCGCCGTCTCCACGCCGCGCATGCTGGCGTCGCTGGTCGAGGAGGCCGTCTCGGTCGGCGATCTGGTCCGGCTGATGACACTGCGCAAGGGCGCGAACCTGGTCGAGATCACCCTGCCGGACACCACCGCGCTGGCCGGGAAACCGGTGCGCAAACTGCAACTGCCCCGGGACGCGGCCCTGGTGACGATCCTGCGCGGGGGCCGCGTCATCGTCCCGCAGCCCGACGACCCGCTCGAAGGCGGCGACGAACTGCTGTTCGTCGCCGCGGACGAGGTGGAACAGGAACTGCGGGGAGCGCTCGGGCTCTAGCGGATCAGCGGACGTCCTGGTCGGGGCCGTCGGCGGCCCGGCCCGGCCCGGTCTCGATCGGCTCGTCGACCGTCTCGGGCGCCGGTTCGACGACCCGATCAGCGCGGCGCACGGCCCACAACGTGACCAGCAACGCCACCGCAGTCAGCGGCCATCCCATGCCGATGCGGGCCACGGCGAGCCAGCCGGTCCGGTCGGCGTCGTACAGCTCGTGTTGCACGAGGTAGCGGGCCGCGAACACGAGCGCCCACGCCGCCGTCGCGATGTCGTAGGCGCGCACGGCGACACGGTGCCGCCGCCAGGACGATCCCTGCCCGTTGAGCATGCCCCAGATCACGCCGACCAGGGGTCGCCGCACCAGGACGGACAGGACGAAGCCGGCGGCGTACAGCAGACTGGTGTAGATGCCGAAGAGGAAGTATCCCTTGGCGTCGCCGGTGCGATAGGCGATGAACGCGCACACACCCACACCGAGGAACCCTGAGACGGCGGGTTGGACGGGAGTGCGCTGGACGAGCCGCCACACGAGCACGGCGGGGGGCGCGGCGGGGG
>NZ_AJFC01000051.1:0-15844 GCF_000256505.1 Rhodococcus sp. P14
ACGAGCACGGCGGTGGCCGCGGCGAGGGCGGCCCAGATCGCGGCGGTCAGACCCCAGATGCTGTTGACCGGAACGAACACCAGCACGGGCACGGTCGACGAGACCAACCCGCTGAGTCCACCGAGTTGTTCCAGAACCGTCTGCTGCTTCTCGCTCACTCCTACGAGGGTGCCACAGCTCAGCTCAGGGGCGGGTGGCGCCGGGTACGGGCGCGGGGCGACGACCGGGTCAGGCCCGCTCGCGCAGTTCGTAATACGGGTTGTAGAGGACCTTCGCGCCGTCGCGTTCGCCGACGCGGCCGCGCACGAGCAGCGTCTTGCCCGGCTCGATGCCCGGGATGCGGCGACGTCCGATCCACACGAGCTTGACGGCTTCGGTGCCGTCGAACAGTTCCGCCTCGACGGCGGCGCTGGCGGCCTTCGGGCACGCCTCGACACTGCGGAGGCGGCCGAACATGGTCACTTCCTCCCCGCGCGCACAGTCGCAAGCGCGGCGGGCCCCGGTCGCCTGGGCGGTTTCGGCGATCTCCTCGGCGTCGAGCTGTTCGAGATCTTCCGTGAGCCGACGGGTGAGTCGGCGGAAGTAACCGGCTGCGGCGGTTGCCATAGCGTGCTCCTGGAACGGGCGCGGCACGGGTCGCGGGCCGCGCATGGGGCTTTCCTGAGGGCCACTGTAGACCTATCGGGACAGGGCAACCACTCCGGTTCCCACCTGCGCCGACGGGTCCGGCAGGATCGGGGCATGCCCTCCGTGAACAGCTCCCCCGAACGCCACGCGACCAGGGCTGTCGTCGCCGTGATCCTGCCCGGAACAGGCTCCGACGCGCACTTCGCCGAGCGTGCGTTCGCGGGTCCGCTCGCCGCCACCGGAGTACGCACCGTCGCGGTCGACCCGGATCCGGCACGCGTGGTCGGCAGCTACGTCGATGCCCTCGACCGGGCCGCGGCCGAGGGGCCGGTGCTGGTGGGCGGCGTATCGCTCGGGGCCGCGGTCGCACTGCGATGGGCGGCCGAGAATCCCGGACGCACCGTCGGCGTGCTGGCTGCGCTGCCGGCGTGGACGGGCTCACCGGACGCCGCACCGGCGGCGGCGAGCGCCCGATGGACCGCCGGGGAGCTACGTACCCACGGGCTGGCTGCGGTGACCGCCGCGATGGTGGCGTCCAGCCCCGCGTGGCTCGGGACGGAACTGGCCCGCTCCTGGCGGTCGCAGTGGCCGGGCCTGCCGGCGGCGCTCGACGAGGCATCCCGATACCGGGCCCTGGACCTGCACGAGCTGCAGGCCGTGGAGGTGCCGGTCGGCATCGCCGCCGCCGTGGACGACGCGGTCCATCCCCTCGCGGTCGCGCAGGAATGGTGTGCCCACCTGACGCGGGCCGCGCTGGGCACCGTCACCCTCGCCGAGATCGGCGCCGACCCGTCCGTACTGGGAACGACCTGCCTGAAGGCGCTGCGGCGCGTCCGGGGCTGACGGATCGGACCGTCAGAAACCGAGCTGCTGCATCGCCGAGCCCGACTCGCCGTGCCGCGGGCGCGTCTGTGGTGCCGGCTGCTGAGGCGGTGCCGGCTGCTGAGGTGCCGGCTGCTGAGGTCCCGGCTGCTGAGGTCCCGGCTGCTGGGGCGTCGGCTGCGCTGCCTGCTGCGCGGCTGCGTGCTGCTGCTGCTGTGCGGCGGCGGCTAGTTGCTCGGCAAGAGCCTTCGGCAGCACCACCGGCAACGGCGTGCGCACCGGGTGCGGATCCTGGCCGCGACGCACGACGGTTTCGGCGACGATGCTGCGTGCGGTCTCCACCAGCGGCGAATCAGCCGTCACCGAACCGGCCGGCCCGGCGACCACGCAGCGGATCATCCACCGGTAACCGTCGACCCCCAGAAAGCGCAGATCCGCGTTCGGGGTGCTGCCCTGCAGTTCCCGGCCCCACGGTCCGCTCTCGATGCTGACCGTCGCATTGTCGCGGCGCAGCGATTCGGCCAGCTCGGCAGCCACCTCCCGCCACTGCCCCGGAGACTTCGGCGCCGCGTACGCGGAGACGGTGATCCGTCCGTGCTGGGTCACCAGATGCACGGCCTGGGGTTGACCGTTCGGCGCCATCTCCACCTGGATCTGCCCACCCGGCGGCAGCGGCACGAGGACCGACCCGAGGTCGAGCCGGCCGCCGACCGCGTCCTCGCCGATGTCGTCGATGTCGTAGGGACCGCCCTGCGGCACCGGTGTCTCGTCTTCCCCGGGCATGGGCGCGAACTCAGCCTCGTCCGCGAGTCCGGGTGCTTCGGCGTCCCGGTTCTTCCGGCGTCGTCCGAACATGTCAGGAACCTTCCTTCACCAGACCTGCGTGCCCACCGCTCGATCCGTATCCTCCGGCGCCTCGGCTGGTGTCGTCGAGAGAGTCGACCTCGACGAAGTCGACGAGTTCCACCTTCTGCACGAGCAGTTGGGCGATGCGGTCGCCACGACGCAGCTCGACCGCGCGGTCGGGATCGTGGTTGATCAGGCACACCTTGATCTCGCCGCGGTAGCCCGCATCCACCGTCCCGGGGGTATTGACCACCGAGAGCCCGAACTTCGCGGCCAGGCCGGAACGCGGATGGATCAGACCCACCGTGCCGACGGGCAGGGCCACCGCGATGCCGGTCCCCACCAGCGCTCGCCGCCCGGGCTCGAGGGTCACGTCCACCGTGGTGCACAAGTCCACGCCGGCGTCGCCGGTGTGTGCGCGGGCGGGCACAGGAATCCCCGGGTCCAGACGGAGCAGAGGGACGGCTGGAAGATCGGTCACGTGCACCGAGACTACTCTGATGGACGTGTCTCGAACCTCTCGACCCGACGCGGATGCGCAGCAGACGACCGACGTGCCGGTCTACTCCGAACGGATGTGGGTGCCGCTGTGGTGGTGGCCCCTCGGCCTGGGCGTGGCCGCGCTGCTGGCCGCGGAACTGCACATGGGGGCGCCCGGTCTGCAAGCCTGGCTGCCGTACGTGCTGCTGCTGCCGTTCCCTGTCTGGGCGCTCGTGTGGCTGTCCCGTCTGCGGTTGGAGGTGACGGGCGGGGAACTGATCGTCGGCCGGGCGCACCTGCCGCTCGAGGTGATCTCCCGCGCTGTCGTGGTGCCGGCGTCGGCGAAGAGCGCCGCCCTGGGCCGCCAGCTCGACCCGGCGGCATACGTCCAGCACCGCCCGTGGATCGGGACGATGGTGCTCGTCGTGCTGGACGACCCGGACGACCCCACCCCGTACTGGCTGATCAGCACCAGGCGGCCCGCGGAGCTGCAGGCCGCCCTGGGATGCGCCGACCACTCCGGACACTGAACCGGGCACGGCCGGTCAGCGCGATCGTCCGGGACTCAGCGTGGACAGTCCCGCCGGGACTCAGGCTGCACAGTCCCGCCGGGACTCAGGCTGCACAGTCCCGGCAGATCATCACGCCGTTCTCGTCGCTGGCGAGCCGGCTGCGGTGGTGTACCAGGAAACAGCTCGAGCAGGTGAACTCGTCGGCCTGCTTGGGCACCACCCGGACCGACAGCTCCTCGCCGGACAGATCGGCGCCGGGCAGCTCGAAGGACTCCGCGGTATCCGACTCGTCGACGTCCACGACGGCGGACTGCGCCTCGTTGCGTCGCGCCTTCAGTTCTTCGAGTGAATCCTCCGACACCTCGTCGGTTTCGGTTCGCCTCGGTGCGTCGTAGTCAGTCGCCATTTCCTCTACCTCTAGTCCTCGTGCAGGTGCCCGGCCGGAGGACACTGTTCATGTCCTTCGGCGGGGGCAACGCCCGACCGTCTCCGGAAGTTCCCGCCGACCGTGTCCGGGTCCCGGACACGACCCGGGCCTCCCGCTGTCGAAAGCCCGATCATCGAATCTTCGACGACCTGGGCCGCCGAACAATAGCGGAAGTACCCACAGAAGCCGTAACCGATACACGCGATCCGGGGAAATGTCGGTCAATTGTCACCAACACCACAGCAACTCGAGACATTCCACCGTTCGCCCGCCTTCGCGGACCCCCCCGGGATGCCCTCTACAGTGGTCGCACACACCCCTTGGAGATGCGAGAGGCAGGGCGCCGTGGTTTCCCTGATCACCGAAGGCCGGGCGCGTGACGAACGCGGCCGGCCGTTCCCCCGCCGCCGCGTCGTGCCGGCCGCGGCACTGTTCGCGATTCTGGCTACGGTCGGGATCGTGGTGTGGGCATCGGTGTTCGCCGGTTCCGACCCGGTATCCCGGACCGTGGCATGCAACGCCCCGCCGACCGTGCCGTCGGAGCCCGGAGGACCGCAACCGGCCCCCCTCGGCGAGGTGGTCGACCGGTCCGTCCTGCTCGACGTCGAGCCCGCTCCCCTGGCGGCGACGCGGGTGCGGGTGTTCAACGCCAACGGTGAACGTGGCCAGGCGACCCATGTGGCCACCCAGCTGGCCGAGTACGGCTTCGCGAGCGCACCGGACGTCCAGGCGGGCAACGACCCCGTCTACGTCGACCAGAACATGCAGTGCCACGGTCAGATCAGGTTCGGGGCGGCCGGAGCCGCAGCTGCCAGCACGGTGTGGCTGGTCGCACCGTGCGCCGAACTCGTCCGCGACGACCGTGCCGACGACACCGTCGACCTCGCCCTGGGCACCTACTCCAAGGAGATCGCGCCCAACGCCGATGCCGAGGAGGTGCTGCAGTCGCTGCGGGAGGCGCCGGTGGGTGCGGCCGCCGCGCCGCTGGACATCGACCTGCTGGCGGCGGCCCGCGACGCCCGCTGCTGAGCGCCGCGGACCGTCAGGCCGGGATCGGAGCGTCGGCGCCGAACGTGGCGAGCAGGTCCGCGAGCTGTGCTGCGACGCCGGGTGCAGCGGCGACGGTGATCTCGCCGACGTCGCCGCCACCGGTCGGTAGCCGCACCCAGGCGCCCGCCTCCGCGGCGATCAGCGCACCGGCGGCCCAGTCCCACGGTTGCAGCCCGTGTTCGTAGTGGGCATCGACCCGGCCCGAAGCCACCATGCACAGGTCCAGGGCGGCCGCGCCGATCCGGCGGATGTCCCGCACTCTCGGCAGCAGCTCCGCCACCAGAAGGCCCTGTCGTTCGCGCCGGTGCGGCGCGTAGGAGAAACCGGTCGCGACGAGTGCGTGGGCGATGTCCCCGACCGGGTTGCAGCGCAGACGCGTCACCGATCCCCCGGCGTCGGTGCGGGTGGCCCCCTCTCCGCGCGCGGCCGAGTAGACATCTCCGGCGGCGACATCGACCACCGCTCCCGCCACAGATCTTCCACCGACCTGGGCTGCTATCGAGACCGCGTACGCGGGGATGCCGTACACGAAGTTCACCGTGCCGTCGATGGGGTCGACAACCCATCGGACACCGGTCGACCCGGCATCGGCGCCGCCCTCCTCCCCGAGGATCGCGTCGCCCGGCCGCGACCGGGTCAGCAGTCGCCGGATGAGGTCCTCGGTCTCGGTGTCCGCCATCGTCACCGGATCGGTGTCGGTGCTCTTCGATCGCACCGCGCCGGCCGTGCGAGCACCCGGGTCGGCGGCCGGGAACAGCTCGGGCCGCCGGGCGCGCACGTGGGCGGCGGCCGCCACCGCGACGTCCACGGCGATCTCCCGCAGCCGGGCCGGGTCCGTGGTGGCGTCGCGGGAAAGGGTGCAAGGGTGGGGATCCGGGGTGTCGGGCACCCGAGTATCCGAACACACTGCGCGGTACGGCACCACCCGCGTTGCCGCCGCGTTCGCATTAGGGTGACGTCACGACAGCGGTTGCCCGCGGTGACTGTTCCGGTGACGAGAGGGAGCGCGAGATGACGCAGACGACCCAGCCGGCCATGCCGGATCCGGACCTTCTGGGATTCGGTGTCGACGTCGGGGGCAGCGGCATCAAGGGCGGGGTCGTCGACATGTCCACGGGTGTTCTGGTGGGTGAGCGCATCAAGATCCTGACTCCCCAGCCGTCGACTCCGCAGGCGGTCGCGGACACCGTCGCCCGAATCGTGGAGCAGGCGCAGTGGACCGGACCGGTGGGGGTCACCCTGCCCAGTGTGGTGACCGGTGGGGTGGCGCGTACGGCCGCGAACATCGATCCGGCATGGATCGGCACCGACGCCCGGGCGTTGTTCGCTTCGGCTCTGGGGGATCGCCCAATCAGCGTGCTGAACGACGCGGATGCCGCCGGTCTCGCCGAGGACCGCTTCGGTGCGGCCAGGGACGCGTCGGGAGTGGTCGTCCTGCTCACCTTCGGAACAGGGATCGGCTCGGCGGTGCTGCACAACGGCGTTCTGTTGCCGAACACCGAGTTCGGGCACATGGAGGTCGACGGGATGGAAGCCGAGCACCGCGCGGCGTCGTCGGTCAAGGAGAGCAACGAGTGGTCGTACAAGCGGTGGGCCAAGGAGGTCTCGCTGGTGCTGTCGCGGTTCGAGGCCCTGCTGTGGCCCGACCTGTTCATCGCCGGCGGCGGCATCAGCCGCAAGCACGAGAAGTGGATCCCGCTGCTGACCAACCGCACGCCCGTCGTTCCGGCCGCGTTGCGCAACACCGCCGGCATCATCGGGGCCGCGTGGGCTGCGAAAACAGGCGTCCACCCCTGAGTCCTGCACATCGCGCACGACGGCGATCGTTACAATGGTGCACAGCCGGCTGCGAACCGGCCTGATCCCGACAGACCTCTCCGCCGGAACCCCTCTGGCGCGACGCCGCACTACCTCGTCACGAAAGGGCGTACGTGGCAGCCACCGACATCCACACGGCTGATTCCCCCAACGAATCGGCAGCCTCCGCGGACGCCGCGGAATCCGCGACCGGTACCGCACCCGCCACGAAGCGGCCGGCGAAGAAGGCCCCGGCCAAGAAGGCCCCGGCGAAGAAGGCGGCCGCCAAGAAGGCCCCGGCGAAGAAGGCCGCCGCCAAGAAGACGACGGCGAAGAAGGCCGCCGCCAAGAAGGCGGGCAAGCCGGCCGGCGACGAGTTCGAGGGCGAGGAAGCCGCGCTCGAGGACATCGACGTCGCCGAGGCCGAACTCGAAGGCGCCGAGGACGTGGTCGTGGAGGCGGCGGACGCCGACGACGAGCCCAGCGACAAGGACAAGGCGTCGGGCGACTTCGTCTGGGACGAAGAGGAGTCGGAGGCGCTGCGGCAGGCCCGCAAGGACGCCGAGCTGACCGCCTCCGCCGACTCGGTGCGCGCCTACCTCAAGCAGATCGGCAAGGTTGCCCTGCTCAACGCCGAGGAGGAGGTCGAGCTCGCCAAGCGCATCGAGGCCGGCCTGTACGCGACCTACCGGCTGCAGGAGTACGCCGACAAGGGCGAGAAGCTGCCGGTCGCGCAGCGCCGCGACCTGAACTGGATCTGCCGCGACGGCAACCGCGCCAAGAACCATCTGCTCGAGGCCAACCTGCGACTCGTCGTCTCACTCGCCAAGCGCTACACCGGCCGGGGGATGGCCTTCCTGGATCTCATCCAGGAGGGCAATCTCGGTCTGATCCGCGCGGTGGAGAAGTTCGACTACACCAAGGGTTACAAGTTCTCCACGTACGCCACCTGGTGGATCCGGCAGGCCATCACCCGCGCCATGGCGGATCAGGCCCGCACCATCCGCATCCCGGTGCACATGGTCGAGGTGATCAACAAGCTCGGCCGCATCCAGCGTGAGCTCCTCCAGGACCTCGGGCGCGAGCCCACTCCGGAGGAACTGGCCAAGGAGATGGACATCACGCCGGAGAAGGTACTGGAGATCCAGCAGTACGCCCGGGAGCCGATCTCGCTCGACCAGACCATCGGCGACGAGGGCGACAGCCAGCTCGGCGACTTCATCGAGGACAGCGAGGCCGTGGTGGCGGTGGACGCGGTGTCGTTCACGCTGCTGCAGGATCAGCTGCAGTCGGTACTCGAGACACTGTCCGAACGTGAGGCCGGGGTGGTCCGGCTGCGGTTCGGCCTGACCGACGGTCAGCCGCGGACCCTCGACGAGATCGGGCAGGTCTACGGGGTCACCCGCGAGCGGATCCGGCAGATCGAGTCGAAGACCATGTCGAAGCTGCGGCACCCGTCGCGGTCGCAGGTGCTGCGCGACTACCTCGACTGAGGATCCACCTAGAACTCCTCCGCTTCACGGCGATCGGCCGTCGGCTCCGCAGCCGGCGGCCGTTCGCGTAGCCGGGGTACCACGGCGCGGGTCGCCGGCTCGACGAACCGCGCCGCCACGGGGCCGAGCACCGCCGTGATGAGCACGTACGCCGAAGCGAGGGCTGCGAGCTCGGCGTCCACGTGACCCGAGGTGACGGCGAGTCCGGCGATGACGATGGAGAACTCACCGCGGGCGATGAGGGCGGCGCCCGCGCGAGCGCGGCCCATGGTGGCGATGCCGTGCTGTCGCGCCGCCCACCAGCCGGTGGCGACCTTCGTCAGCGCCGTGACGACGGCGAGCAGCGCCGCCCACCCCAGTACCGGAGGAATGGCGGTCGGATCGGTGTTGAGGCCGAAGAACACGAAGAAGATCGCCGCGAAGAGATCCCGCAGCGGCTCGAGGACGCGGGCCGCGTTGTGGGCGGTCGAGCCGGAGATCGCGATGCCGAGCAGAAACGCGCCGACCGCCGCCGAGACCTGCATCGCCGAGCTGACACCGGCGACCAGCAGCGCGGCGCCGAGAAGCTTGAGCAGCAGCGTCTCGCTGTCCGGGCTGTCGAGCACCGCGGAGACGTAACGCCCGTATCGCAGCACCAGCACGAGCACGACCGTGACCAGCCCCAGCGCGATCGCGACGGCCTCGAGCCCACCGATCAGGCTGACCCCTGCGAGCACCGCGGTCAGGATCGGCAGGTACACCGCCATCGCGAGGTCCTCGAAGACGAGGATCGACAGCACCACGGGAGTCTCCCGGTTACCCAGGCGACCGAGGTCGGTCAGGGTCTTGGCGATGATGCCCGAGGACGAGATGTAGGTGATGCCACCGAGGACGAACGCCCCCGTCGCGCCCCACCCGAGCAGCAGCGCGATCACCACTCCCGGCGCGGCGTTGAGTACGAGATCGAGCAGGCCTGCCGCGCGGGACCGTTTGAGCCCGGTGACGAGTTCGGAGGCCGTGTACTCCAGGCCGAGGAGCAGCAGCAGCAGGACCACGCCGATCTCACTGGCAACGTGACTGAACTCGCTGATGTCACCCAGCTGGATGAACCCACCGGTGCCGAACGCGAGACCGCCGAGGAGGTAGAACGGGATCGGCGACATGGCGAAGCGCGCGGCGAGGCGTCCGAGCACGCCGAGGGCGAAGAACACCGCCCCCAGTTCGATCAGGGCGAGCGTGGTCGAATTCATCGGTCAGCCGTTGCGCAGGATCCTGGCCGCGGCGTCCAGGCCGTCGGCCGTGCCGACGGCGACGAGGATGTCTCCCCCGGTGAGTACGAAGTCCGGCCCCGGCGAGGGCGTCACCTGCCCGGCGCGCATCACCGCGACGACGGACACACCCGTGCGGGTACGCATCGCCGTGTCCCCGAGCACTGCCCCGTCGAAACGGGAGCTGTCGTGGATGTGCAGCTGCCGGGTGATGATCCCGGGCAGTTCCCGGTGGTCCTCCTGGAGCTGGGCGACGAGTTGCGGCGCGCCGAGCAGGTTGCTCAGGGTGGCGGCCTCCTCGACGGTCAGCGGCAGGGAGGCCGCACAGGCATCGGGATCGTCCGCCTTCGAGACGATGAGGTCCGAATGGCCGTCCCGATGCGTGATGACCCCGATCCGCCGACCCGACGCCAGCTCGAAGTCCTTGCGCACGCCGATTCCGGGAAGCGGCGTCACTTCGACGTTCATGCCGCCAGAGTAGGACTCACAGTCCACCCGGGTGACGGCGCACCCTCAGGGATCCCCGAAAAGTCCGTTTCCCCCGGGGCGATAGTCCACCACCGCGGTGACCGCAGCGACCGGCAGCGGGCCGTAGAGGTGCGGAAACGTCATCCCCTCCGGATCGTCCGGGAGGCCCGGCTCCCATCGCACTTCGTCCGCGAGCCGCGCCGGGTCGAGATGCAGCAGCACCAGGTCCGTGCGGCCGGCGAACAACCGGTTCGCCGGCAGGTGCACCTGTTCCGGGGTCGACAGGTGCACGAACCCGTGCGTGGCGAGCGAGTCGGGGGCAAGCTCTCCTTGGCGCTGCGCCCGCTCCCAGTCGGCTCGCGCGCAGATGTGTACCAGCCGATTCGTCACCGCAGCCTCTCCCGGTGGCCGTTCCGGGCCCGCGACACCGCCGAGGGCTCTGCGCTGTGAGCGAACACCCGCAGCCCCGAAACCGCACGTCGTGGGCGTTCGGGGGGGTCGGGGGTGAAACTCGACACGATTTTCGGAGGATTGGAACAACGCGTGAACGGGAATCGTCTGACACAGTAGTTCCACCGCGCCGGCCCGGTGCGGCGGACCAGACCCCAGGCAACCGACGACAGTGGTGGCCAGTTTGGAGGAGTCATGCCCGGAACGTTGACCAGCCCGAAGTTGACCGCCGCAGACCGCTGCGATCGGTGCAGTGCAGCCGCTCGCGTCCGTGCCGTCCTTGCCACCGGTGGCGAGCTGCTCTTCTGCGGCCACCACGCCAAGGAGCACACCGACCGGCTGCGTGAACTCGGCGCCACGATCGAGTCCGACGCCGAAGCCGCCGTCTGATCCACCGTTCCGGAGCCGGACGACTCCGAGACCCGAGCCGAAACGGGCGACCACCGCGGGTGGTCGCCCGTTTCGCCGTTTCGGGGGTGCGTCGGCAGTGGGTTCACCACTGGCGCAGCAGCGCGATGCGGTCGCCGAGTTGCTCGGCCGTGGCGATCGCGGTCGGCGGACCCCCGCACTGCCGTCGCAACTCCCCGTGGATGACCCCGTGCGGCTTACCGGTCCGGTGGTGGTGCATCGCGACGAGCGAGTTCAGTTCCTTGCGCAGCCGGGCCAGCGAGTCGGCGGTCGCCACCCGCTCGGCCACCTGCGGCGGCGGAGCGGGTGCGGGGACCGGCGTCGGCTTGTCCAGCTGCTCCTGCTGCCGGCGACGCAGCAGCGCCCGCATCTGTTCGGCGTCGAGCAGCCCGGGCAGACCCAGGTAGTCGGCCTCTTCCTCGCTGCCGGAGAACGTCGCCGTGCCGAACGAGGAGCCGTCGTAGATCACCTGGTCGAGTTCGGCCTCCGCGCCGAGCGCGGTGAACGCCTTCTCCTCCTCGCCCGGTTCGTCCTTGGTCCGGTTGGCGTCGGCGAGCAGGTCGTCGTCGAAGCCCTCCTTCACGCGGTGCGGCTTACCGAGCACGTGGTCCCGCTGCGCCTCGAGCTGGCTGGCCAGGTCGAGAAGCACCGGCACGGACGGCAGGAACACGCTCGCGGTCTCGCCCTTGCGTCGCGACCGCACGAAACGGCCGATGGCCTGGGCGAAGAACAGCGGCGTCGAGGCGCTGGTGGCGTACACGCCCACCGCGAGCCGAGGGACGTCGACGCCTTCGGACACCATGCGCACCGCCACCATCCAGCGCTGCGTGCTCGCGTCGAACTCCGAGATGCGCCGCGACGCGGTCGGGTCGTCGGACAGGACGAGGGCGGGCGTCTCACCGGTGAGCTGCTCGAGGATCTTGGCGTACGCGCGGGCCACCGTCTGGTCGCTGGCGATGACCAGTCCGCCCGCATCGGGCATCCCGCCCTGGCGCAGTTGCTCGAGCCGCGTGTTGGCGGCGGTGAGGACGGCCGGGATCCAGTCGCCGGCCGGATCGAGAGCGGTCCGCCACGCGCGTGCGGTCTGCTCGGCGCTGAGCGGCTCACCGAGTCGTGCCGAGTACTCCTCCCCCGCGTTGTTGCGCCATCGGGCTTCGCCGGAGTAGGCGAGGAAGACCACCGGACGCACGACACCGTCCGCGAGGGCGTCGGCGTAGCCGTACGCATGGTCGGCCCTGGACTGCATGAAGCCGTCGGTGTTCGGTTCGTATGTCACGAACGGGATGGCGCTGTCGTCGCTGCGGAACGGGGTACCGGTCAGGGCGAGCCGGCGGGTGGCGTCGCCGAACGCCTCCCGGATTCCCTCACCCCAGCTCTTGGCGTCGCCGCCGTGGTGGATCTCGTCGAGGATCACCAGGGTGCGGCGGGCCTCGGTGCGGACGCGGTGTTTGAACGGGTGCGAGGCCACCTGCGCGTAGGTCACCACGACGCCGTGGAAGTCGCTCGACGTCTGGCCGGTGGAGTTGGTGAAGTTCGAGTCCAGGGCGATGCCGGAGCGCGCGGCCGAAGCGGCCCACTGGTGCTTGAGATGCTCGGTGGGGGCGACGACCGTCACCTGGTCGACGGTGCGGTCGCGCAGCAGTTCGCCCGCGACTCGAAGCGCGAACGTGGTCTTACCGGCGCCGGGGGTCGCGACGGCGAGAAAGTCCCGCGGGCTCGTCGCGAGGTACTTCGTCAGGGCTCGGCGCTGCCAGGCGCGCAGCTGTCCGGCCGGGGCGGAGGGCGCTGTTCCGACGGTCTCGGTGCTCACCGGCTACTCGTGCTCCTTCTCCGGTCGTGCGGGTGGTCTCGCTCTGCGGCCCGCCGTCGGGCGGACGGACACCGCCGTGCGGTCGCCGGACGGACGACGGCCGTCGAGCAGCCTATCCCGGTCCGCCGGCCCCGCCCGCATCCGAGCCGCCGGCCGTGACGCGGGCGACAGGAGACGATCATGTCAGAATTCGCGGTGTCGTCGGCCCGCCGCCGCGCACTGCGGCGTGTCGTCAGGAATGCTGGAAGTACCCATGAGCGACACACCTCCTCCGGCCGGATCGACCGCCGCACCGCGCCCGCGGCGGCGGCCGGTGCATCGCGGGCTGCAGGTGCTCGCCCGGACGGCGGTCAAGGCATGGGACGACTCCATCTTCAGCAAGGCCGCGGCGGCCGCCTTCTGGCAGACGCTGTCGCTGCCCCCGCTGCTGCTGGGGCTGCTGGGCAGTCTCGGCTACGTCGCCGGGTGGTTCGGACCCGATACGGTGGAGATCATCCAGTCCAAGATCGTGACGTTCTCCCGCACCATGTTCAGCGAGAACGTGGTCGACGACATCATCGGGCCCACGGTGCAGGACGTGCTGCTGCGGGGCCGTGCCGACGTGATGTCCCTCGGATTCCTGCTGTCGCTGTGGGCGGGTTCGTCGGCAATCTCCACGTTCGTCGACTCCATCGACGAGGCACACGACCAGCACGACCACCGTCATCCCGTCTGGCAGCGGTTCTTCGCCCTGCTGCTGTACGTGGTGTTCCTCGTCCTGGCGGTGTTCACGCTGCCGCTCGTCGCGCTCGGGCCGACCATGATCGGACGGGCGCTGCCGGAGGCGTGGTACGACGTCGGGTCCCGGTTGCTGGACACCTTCTACTACCCCGGGGTGGGCCTGCTGCTGCTCGTGGGCCTGACGACGCTGTACAAGGTGGCGTTGCCGAGGTCCCTGCCGTGGCATCGCCTGCTGGGTGGTGCGATCCTGGCGGGCACGTTCTTCATGGCATCGAGCGCGGCGCTGCGCTGGTACCTGCGATGGGTCTCCGGGACCGGATACACCTACGGAGCGCTCGCCACCCCGATCGCGTTCCTGCTGTTCACCTTCTTCCTCGGCTTCGCCGTCGTGCTGGGAGCCGAGTTCAACGCGACGGTGCAGGAGTTCTGGCCGGCGCGCGAGACCCGCATCGAACAGATGCGCCGGTGGCTCGCCGAGCGGGCGGCCGCAGCGCCCGCACCGGCCGCGGTGACCGGCCTGACCCGGCGGCTGGGGACGGCACCGATCCCGATCCGGCTACCGGACATCATGCGGCCGGGGCAGCGGGAACCCGAGTCGTGCCCCGTGGACGCGCCGCACCCACGCGCAGCGGAGGGCGTCGTCGGCGCACCCGCGCCGGCGGCCCCGGACGAGGCGGTCGATCAGTCGCCCTTGCGCAGACCCTCGTAGACCTTCTTGCATTCCGGGCACACCGGTGACCCCGGCTTCGGGGAGCGCGTCACCGGGAAGACTTCGCCGCACAGCGCGACGACATGGGTACCCATGACCGCACTCTCGGCGATCTTGTCCTTCTTGACGTAGTGGAAGAACTTGGGAGTGTCGTCGTCGGTGGTTTCGTCGGTGGTGGTATCCGGCCGTTCCTTGATGTCGGTGCTCACCGTTACATGATGCCGCACCCCGGGTGCGGATGTGTATGTGCATTCCGTGGACGCGAGTGGGACAGTAGAAGGATGTCGAGAACTCCGGGTTTCCATGGGGACTACGACGACGGGTCACCCGAGAAACCGGTTCTGATCACCGAGGCGGCGTCGTCGCTGGAGGAGCAGCACCGAGCGAGGGTCCGCAAGTACCTGACGCTCATGTCCTTCCGCATCCCCGCCATGATCCTCGCTGCGCTCGCGTACGCGGCGTTCGCCAATCCGTGGCTGGCGGTGGGCATCCTCGCTCTGTCGGTCCCCCTTCCCTGGGTGGCGGTGCTCATCGCCAACGATCGCCCACCGCGGTCGAAGGACGAGCCCAGCCGTTGGGACGGCCGCGCCGACGACACCACGGCGCTCGAGGGCCCACAGCCGCGCATCATCGAGGGCTGACCCGATTCCCCGGCCCGGGGCGCGGCACCAGGGTGCTGCCACAATGCGTGGATGGACCGCGACCTGCTGCTTTCGATCTGTCCCGCGCTGCGCACGGCACTCACTCGCGCACGGTTCGACACCGACACGATGCTCGAGCTGCTCGGTCCCGACGCGCACGCCGCGCTGGGACGCGGCGAACCCGTGCCGGTGCGACGGGCCGCGGCGGGCGGCGGTGATCTCGGCACCCTCGTGCGCCTGTTCCTCGTGTGCGACACGCTTCCCGCCGACGAGGTGGGCGACGCGCTCGCACCACTCGACGTGGCGACGGCGATCGCGTCCGGGCTGCTCGAACGCGACGGCGATGGTGTGCGCGCAGCGCTGGATCTGCGACCGCTCGACGCCGGCACCGGGACGCGCTGGATGCTGTCGGACCTCGACGGGGCGATGCGTCCCCGGCGCACCCGCGAGGATCATGTGCTCGGCGTCGGACACGCGTCGCTGTCGCTGCTGCAGGCCATGCCCACCGATCCGGTCGGCTCGGTGCTGGACCTGGGCACCGGCTGCGGCGTGCAGGCTGTACGCGCGACCGATTTCGCCGACACTGTCACCGCCACCGACGTCAATGCCCGGGCACTGGTTCTGGCCGCCGCCACGGCCGCGCTCAACGAGGTCGAGATCGAACTGCTCGAGGGGTCGTGGTTCGAGCCGGTGGCCGGCCGTCGCTTCGACCGGATCGTCGCGAACCCGCCGTTCGTGGTGAGTACGGGACGGGTCGAGCACACCTACCGGGACTCGGGCCTGGACCTCGACGGCGCGAGCGAACTGATGATCTCGCGCGCCGCCGAGCACCTGAACCCGGGCGGGACCGCGGCGATGCTGGCTTCGTGGGTGCACCTCGAAGGCGAGGACTGGCGCCGCCGGATCGCGTCCTGGCTGCCCGCCCACGGAGTCGACGCGTGGATCGTGCAGCGCGACGTCGCCGACCCCGCCCTCTACGTGGGCACGTGGCTGCGCGACGGCGACGCCGACCCGCGGGATCCGGCGGTGGCGGCACGCGCCGAGGCCTGGCTCGACCACTTCGCGCGGCACGGGGTCGAGGGCATCGGCTTCGGATTCGTCTACCTGCGGCGCACCGACGCGCCGAGCGACGTCCTCGCCGAGGACCTGCGGCACGGCTTCACGGACCCGCTCGGGGCGGAGGCCGTCGCGTACTTCGACCGGCTGGCCTGGCTGCGTGACCACGACGTCCTGGAGGCGCGGTTCGTCGTCCGGCCCGACACCGCCCTCGAACGGGTGTACCTCCCCGGGGAGGACGGCTGGCGGCAGGTGGGGACGCGCGTGCACCGCGGCGGGGG
>NZ_AJFC01000052.1:0-6887 GCF_000256505.1 Rhodococcus sp. P14
GTTGCGCTGCTCGCCGTCGCGCACGGCGAGGACGAACAGGCGCTGACCGAACGGGCGGTGGCTCTGGTACAGGCGCTCGTGCGGCACGGGCTCGTCGAGCCGGTCCGGTAGGGCGTTCCGGGCGGGCCGAAAGTTACCGGCCGGTTCCCCCGGTGGTGTGTTCTCAGCAACTTCTCAGGACCTCCGTGCCGTTTGCGCAGGTCAGAGCAGTTCCGGCAATGGAACCTCGGGAACTTTCCCAGGGGCCTGGCGCGTTGAACGCTTCGAGACACCACCGATGAGGAGGCACGTCATGGCACGCCCCGATACCACCGCCCGCGTCGATTCCGACCTCGACAGCCAGAGCCCGGCCGCAGACCTGGTCCGCGTCTATCTGAACGGGATCGGCCGCACGGCCCTGCTGAGCGCTGCGGACGAGGTGGAACTGGCCAAGCGGATCGAGGCCGGCCTGTACGCCCAGCACCTGCTGGAGACCAAGAAGCGGCTCACCGCAGCGAAGAAGCGCGACCTCGCGATCCTGGTGCGCGACGGACAGGCCGCTCGCAGCCATCTGCTCGAGGCGAACCTGCGTCTGGTCGTGTCCCTGGCCAAGCGTTACACCGGCCGTGGCATGCCGCTGCTGGACCTGATCCAGGAGGGCAACCTCGGACTGATCCGCGCCATGGAGAAGTTCGACTACGCCAAGGGCTTCAAGTTCTCGACCTACGCCACCTGGTGGATCCGTCAGGCCATCACCCGCGGTATGGCCGACCAGAGCCGCACGATCCGGCTCCCCGTCCATCTCGTCGAGCAGGTCAACAAGCTGGCCCGGATCAAGCGGGAACTGCACCAGCAGCTCGGCCGGGAGGCCACCGACGACGAACTGTCCGCGGAGTCCGGCATCCCGGTCGAGAAGATCGGTGACCTGCTGGACCACAGCCGCGACCCGGTGAGCCTGGACATGCCGGTCGGCAACGACGAGGAGGCCCCGCTCGGCGACTTCATCGAGGATGCCGAGGCGACGTCCGCGGAGAACGCGGTGATCGCCGGGCTGTTGCACAGCGACGTGCGCAGCGTCCTGGCCACCCTGGACGAGCGCGAGCAGCAGGTGATCCGTCTGCGTTACGGCCTCGACGACGGCCAGCCGCGCACCCTCGACCAGATCGGCAAGCTCTTCGGCCTCTCCCGTGAGCGAGTCCGCCAGATCGAACGCGAGGTGATGGGCAAGCTCCGCGAGGGCGACCGCGCCGAACGTCTGCGCGCCTACGCCAGCTGACCGGGCAGTCGGCCGGACGATCCCCGAGAACCGGGCTGGGTTCTCGGGGATCTTTGTCTCTGTGGCCGGTCCAGCGCAGCCGGCGGGACCGGCGTGGTCCGTCTGGCAGAGCCGGCCGGACCGCCGTGGTCCGTTCAACGCAGCCGGCGCGGGCCGAGGTCGAGTGGGTGCGGCTCGGGACCGATCCGCAGGTGCGCGTCGGTGAGCTCGGCGCCGGTGGGGGACGCGAGGACCGGTTCGCACGCGATCTCCCGTACCTCCGGTAGGTCGTCGGCAAGGGCGGAGATGCGCTGGACCAGGTCGACGAGTGCCGCCTTGCTGACCGGTTCGGTGTTGCGGTAGCCGGACAGCAGTGGCGCCGCCTTGGGGGCGTCGATCAGCTCGACGGCCTCGTCCTCGGTGACCGGCAGGACCCGGAAGGCGCGGTCGCCGAGCAGGTCGGAGATGACTCCGGCCAGACCGAACGAGATCAGCGACCCGAACGACGGGTCGTCCTGGACCTGCACGACGCATCCGATGCCCTTGGTGGCCATCTTCTGCACGTGCAGCAACGGCTCCCCCGAGACCGCGGCGAGGTCTCGGTACGCGATCCGCACCGCCTCGGGTCCGAGCAGATCCAGCCGCACACCGCTCAGGTCCGGCCGGTGCCGCCAGTGGGCGCCGGTGGCCTTCACCGCGACGGGAAACCCGATCTCCTCCGCGGCGGCGACGGCTTCCTCGGCAGTGGTCACCGCCCGGAACTCCGCGATGTGCACGCCGTAGCACGCGAGCAGGAGTGCGGCCTCGGTGTCCGAGAGCCAGCGCCCCTCCGGCGACGTCGCGAGCCACCCCTCGACGAGGGTGCGGGCCTTCTCTGCGTCGATGCCCGCCGGGCGGACGACCTGGGAGGCGGGACGGCTGCGCCACTTGGCATACCGCCATGCCCGGGCCAGCGCGAGGGCCGCCCGCTCGGGACCCGGATACGAGGGCACCGAACCTCGGGTGGGGTGACCGTCGGGTCCGCGCACCGCGAGGACGTCGGGCAGGCCCTCGGTGGCGAGGAACGTCGTGAGCACCGGCTTGTCGGTGCCGGCAACGGCGTCGCGCAGGGCCTGCGCGTACGGCTCGACCGTCACGGCGACCGGCGGTACGAACACTGCGATCACCGCGTCGACATCGGTGGATTCGAGTGCGTGGGTGACGGCCGCCGCGAACTGCTGTGGGGACGCCGCGGCCCCCAGATCGACGGGTTCGCCGACGTGCAGGCCCTCACTCCGGGCGGCGTCGACGGCGAGCACACCCAGCGCCGTGGAGTTGCCCACCACCGCGACGCGCGGGCCGGCCGGCAGCGGCTGATAGCCGAACAACAGGGCCGAATCGAACAACTGGGAGATCGAACCCACCTGCACGACCCCGGCCTGCTCGAACAGGTCCCGCACGATGGTGTCGTCCATTTCCCCCGTCCGGGCGGCCAGGACGGGGGGCACGGCGTGCCGACCGCTCTTGACGGCGACGATCGGCTTGCTGCGAGCCACGCGCCGGGCGATGCGCGAGAACTTGCGCGGATTGCCGAAGCTCTCGAGGTACAGCAGCACCACCTCGGTGGCCGGATCGGTGTCCCAGTACTGCAGCAGGTCGTTGCCCGACAGGTCGGCGCGGTTGCCGGCGGAGACGAACGAGGACAGGCCGACGCCGGTCTTGGCGGCCTCGTCGAGGATCGCGATGCCCAGCGCGCCGGACTGGCAGAAGAAGCCGACGTTGCCGGCCGCGGGCAGCACGGGCGCGAGGGTGGCGTTGAGACGGACCTCGGGGTCGTTGTTGGCGACACCGAGGGCGTTCGGACCGATCAGCCGCATGCCGTGTGCCCGTGCCGCGTGCGCGAGGCGGCGTTCCGCGGCCCGGCCTTCCGGTCCGGTCTCGCCGAAGCCGGACGACACGACGAGCAGCGCCTTGACGCCCTTGGCGAGGCAGTCGTCGAGCACCGCGTCGATGGCCTCGGCCGGGACCGCCGCGATCGCGAGGTCGATGTCGTCGGGGATGTCGCGGACGGTCGGATAGGCCCGCACGCCGCGCACCGAGCGGTGCTCGGCGTTGACCGGATAGACCGGGCCGGTGAAGCCGCTGCGCAGCATGTTGACCAGGACCGCGTTACCGACCTTGCGACTGTCGGTGGACGCGCCGATGACGGCGGCGCTGCCCGGGCTGAGCAGGTTGCGGACGCTCCGCGCCTCGGCGGCCCGTTCGCGGGCATTGCGTACCGACACCAGCGCCTCGGTGGGGTCGATGGCGAATTCGAGCCGCACCACGCCGCCCTCGAAACTACGGCTGACCTGGTATCCGGCCTCGCGGAACACCGTGACCATGTTGCGGTTCTCGGCGAGTACCTCCGCGACGAAGGTGTGGATGCCGTTCTCGGCGGCGGCGCCTGCCAGGTGCTCGAGCAGGATGGGGCCGAGACCGCGGCCCTGATGCGCGTCGGCGACGGTGAAGGCGACCTCGGCGGACAGGCCGTCGCCCTCGGGCAGTCCCTCGTAGCGGCCGACCGCGATGATCTCCCCGCCGAGCAGGGCCACGAAGGCGACCCGGCGGTGGTGGTCGACCACGGTGAAGTTGAACAGGTCCCGTTTCGACATCGTCGGGTAGGGACCGAAGTAGCGAAGGTAGCGGGTGCGCTCCGAGAGTTTGCTGTGGAAATCCACGAGCAGGTCCGCGTCCTCGGGGACGATGGGCCGCAGGTGCACGGCCTTCCCGTCGGAGGCCAGGACGTCCGCCACCCAGTGCTTGGGGTAGTTCCGCGCGACGGCGAGTGCCCGCTCCCGGGCGGCGTCCTTCTCCGCCTGGGCGCGCGCTGCGGCGTCGGCCTGCGTGCCGGCGGGTGCGTCGCCGTCGGGCGTCTGTCCCGCGGGGCCGTGAGGCGTGCCCTCGGATGCGGTGCTCTCGGATGCTGTGCTCTCGGATGCTGTGCTCTCGGATTCAGTGCTCTCGGATTCAGTCACGCGGGTCCTCCGGGTCCAGGCCGAGCAGCGGGAAGCAGGCCCGACGGGTGGCGACGATGGCCGAGTCGACTCGGCTGAGGGCACGATCGAACGAGGCGACGCCGGTCTCGGGGGTGCCGCCGGGACCGTCCCACGGCAGATACGCCACGTCGCCGCCCTCCCCCATCACGGTCGGCAGATCGACCCCCGGTGCCATCGCAGCGACCCGCTCCCGCCATTCGCCGGGAATCGGCGTAGCGGGGTCGATCTCGCGGTCGAGCACGGCGGCGATCAGGTGGGTCCACGATCGCGGTACCACCCGCACCAGCCCGTAGCCACCCCCTCCGACGGCGAGCCACCGACCCTCGCAGTGCCGGTCCGCGAGCTCACGCATCGCCAGGTACGCCGCGCGTTGACCGTCGACGGTCAACGAGAGGTCGGCCAGCGGATCCTCCCGGTGGCTGTCGGCACCGCACTGGCTGATGATGATCTGCGGCCGGAACGCGGCGACCGCCGCGGGGACGACGGCGTGGAACGCGCGCAGCCACAGGGCGTCGACGGTGCCGGGCAGGACCGGCAGGTTGACCGCGGTGCCCTCGGCGGCACCGGTACCGATCTCGCTGGACCAGCCGGTGTTCGGCCACAGCGTCGCGGGGTGCTGGTGGACGGAGACGGTGAGCACCCGGGGATCGCCGAGGAACGCGTGCTGCACTCCGTCGCCGTGGTGGGCGTCGACATCGAGGTAGGCGATCCGGTCGAAGCCGTTGTCGAGGAGCCACGAGATCGCGATGGCGGCGTCGTTGTAGACGCAGAATCCGGCGGCCCAGTCGGCCATCGCGTGGTGCATCCCGCCGCCGATGCTCACCGCCCGCCGGGTGCGGCCGGCCGCGATCTCGCGCGCGGCCGCGAGGGTGCCGCCCGCGAGGACGGCGCTCGCCTCGTGCATGCGCGGGAAGATCGGGTTGTCCTCGGTGCCGAGACCGTGCGGGGCCTCCGGTCCGGCGGTCGAGCCGGGAGGCAGGTTGCCGGCGTGCTTGACGGCCTCGACGTAGGCGGGGGTGTGGATGCGCAGCAGATCGGCGTCGGTCGCGGCCGGCGGGCGCAGGGTCTCCACCCCCTCGAGCAGGCCGAGACCCCGGGACAACGCCATCGTGAGATCGAGCCGGGTGGGGTTCATCGGGTGGGACGGACCCCACCGGTAGTCGAGGTAGTCCGGACTCCACACCACCACTCGGTCGCCGCTCGGATGTGTCGGATCGCCCGTCGCGGCGGAGGTCGTGGTCATGGCCACAAAGCTACTGCGCCGCTCCGGGTGACGCGAGTGCCCGAAGACCTCGGCGTGCCCACCGCCCACCGCGCCGGGCGGGGCCGCTCGGGGTTCACCCGCCGGGGGTTTCGCCCGGTTAGAATCGGCCGCAGACGAAGGGGTGTGAGAGTGAAGGACCTGGTCGATACCACGGAGATGTACCTCCGGACGATCTACGACTTGGAGGAAGAGGGCGTCGTGCCGCTGCGTGCGCGCATCGCCGAACGCCTGGAGCAGAGCGGCCCGACTGTGAGTCAGACCGTCGCCCGGATGGAGCGGGACGGGCTGCTGCGGGTGGCGGGCGACCGGCACCTCGAGCTGACCGAGAAGGGCCGCGATCTGGCGGTGTCGGTCATGCGCAAGCATCGGCTCGCCGAGCGGCTGCTCGTGGACGTGATCGGCCTCGACTGGGAGAACGTGCACGCCGAGGCCTGCCGCTGGGAACACGTGATGAGCGAGGAGGTCGAGCGCCGCCTCGTCGAGGTGCTGCACAACCCCACGACGTCGCCGTACGGCAACCCCATCCCCGGACTGGACCAGCTCGGCCTGGACCGGCCGGTGGCGGCGGACGAGCCGCTGGTCCGGCTCACCGAGATTCCGCCGGGTAAGCCGACCGCCGTGGTCGTGCGACGGCTCGCCGAATACGTGCAGTCCGATCACGAGGTGATCGGCCGGCTGCGGGAGGCGGGGATCGTGCCCGACGCACGCGTTACAGTCGAGACGAAGCCTGGGTCGGTGGTCATCAACGTGCCCGGCCACGACGGCTTCGAACTTTCCGACGAAATGGCCCACGCGGTGCAGGTGAAGCAGGTCTGAGGCAGGCCCGTTCGCCGGCCCTGCGCGGGCCGGCGAAGAAGGGGCGCACAGCGTGAGGCTTCTGGTGACCGGCGGCGCCGGGTATGTGGGCAGCGTCTGCAGCACGGTGCTGCTCGAGCAGGGACACGAGGTGGTGGTCCTCGACGATCTGTCCACCGGCAACGCCGACGCCGTGCCGGCCGGCGCGGAGTTCGTCGAGGGCGACATCGCCACCGCCGCCGCGACGGTGCTCGGCGACGGCGCTCGGCCCCGATTCGACGGTGTGCTGCATTTCGCGGCGCAGTCGCTGGTCGGCGAGTCCGTCGAACAGCCGGACAAGTACTGGCACGGCAACGTCGTCGCGACCCTCGCCCTGCTCGACGCGATCCGGCGATCGGGAACTCCGCGGCTGGTGTTCTCGTCGACGGCGGCGACGTACGGCGAACCGGAGCAGGTCCCGATCACCGAGGACGCCCCCGCCCGTCCCACCAACCCGTACGGCGCCACGAAACTCGCCATCGACCATGCGATCTCGTCCTACACGCGGGCCTACGGGCTGGGGGGGGCGGGGCCGCGG